>JBAUWD010000275.1:0-5579 GCA_049583575.1 Nocardioides sp. | reverse complement strand
TCTGATGGTTGTGCTGTCGTCGTCGATCCTGCGCCCGGATGCGAACTGGGTCGAGTACCTGTGGGTGGGCTCGCGCTGCTCGCGTTCGGCGTCCTGATGGTCTTCTGGGCGGTGACCCGGCCCATCGTGGTCGACGAGGAGCAGCTCGAGGCGGACAAGCGTGCGGTCGAGGAGGGGCCCAACTGCCGTTGGAGGGAGGTCCCACCGCCTGACGACGGTCAGGGTCGTCCGGGGTCGGCCAGCTCCGCCAGCAGCTGGTCCTGCCAGGCGAACGCGGCCGCCGCGCGCTCGGCCAGGTCCGGCCCGGGGAGCAGCGCCTCGACGCGAGCCGCGTAGCCCTCGGGGAGGTCGGTGTCGAGGTAGCGCAGCCCGAAGTCGTGCCGCGCGGGGGAGTGCTGGATCCGGAGGAGCGTCACCACGGGGCTGACGGCGTAGCTGAGGTGGAAGAGGGTGGCCTCGGCGAGCTGTCCGCGGGCGATCGCCCGGTTGACCAGCCAGGCGGCGGTCTGCCGACGGGCGGAGATCTGGGACACGGCTCGCGCGCGGGCACCGGCCATCTCCGCCTCGTCGTCCGGCCGCAGCTCGACCAGCCCGTCGGGGTCGTGCAGAACCAGCGGCTCGCCGTGGCGTCGTACGTCGACGAAGCGATGGTGGTCGGCGAGATCGGACACGTGGAGGTCGATGATCCGGGTCGGCACGCCGAGGTCGCCGGCGTCGGGCGTGAGGTTGAGGAACGCCTGGCGTCCGTCCGGCCAGGTCGCCTCCGGCAGCTCCCAGACGTGGTGCACGGTGAAGTCCCGCAGGGCGGCCTCCAACAGCCGGCGGTAGGTCGCGACTGCCTCGCCCGAGGTGGCCAGCACCTCGACGTCGAGGTCGGAGTGGTCGTCGTACCCGCCGGTGACGGCCGAGCCCCCGACGAAGACCACGCGGATGCCGGGGTCCGTCCGGCCCCGGGCGCGCAGCCAGGCCAGCCAGTCGTCGTACCTGCTCAGGTCGGTCACCTCGGTGAACCTAGGGTCGCCCGCGAGCGGCGACCAGCACGTTTCGGTTACGATGGGGCCATGCACACGTCGTCGCTGCTTCTTGGCCAGCCGCGCTGATCAGCTCCCTGATCGCGCGGCCACCCCTCCCTGCGAGGGGTTTTTTCATGTCCTGGAGCAGGGTCTCGACAGGCTCGACCGACGAAATGAGAGCACAGCGATGAGTGAGGAACAGACCGACACCCCGGTGGCCGGCGAGCCCGCGACGTACGACGTGGTGGCGGTGCAGGAGAAGTGGCAGCCCGTGTGGGAGGCGCTGCAGCCGTTCCGGGCCGACGACGAGGTCGTCGCCGAGGGACGCCGAGAGAAGCGCTACGCGCTGACGATGTTCCCCTACCCGTCGGGCGACCTGCACATGGGTCATGCCGAGGTCTTCGCGCTGCACGACGTGATCGCGCGCTACTGGTGGCACCGCGGCTACGAGGTGCTGAACCCGATGGGGTTCGACTCCTTCGGCCTGAACGCCGAGAACGCCGCGATCCGCGACAACGCACACCCGGCGACGTTCACCTACGCCAACATCGAGACCTCGATCAGGTCGTGCAAGAAGTTCGGGGTCGGCTTCGACTGGAGCCGGACCTTCAACACCTCCGACCCCGAGTACTACCGGTGGACGCAGTGGCTGTTCCTGAAGTTCCGCGAGCGGGGCCTGGCCTACCGCAAGAACAGCCCGGTCAACTGGTGCCCCTTCGACCAGACGGTGCTGGCCAACGAGCAGGTGATCGACGGTCGCTGCGAGCGCTGCGGGAACGAGGTCACCAAGCGTGAGCTGACGCAGTGGTACTTCCGGATCACCGAGTACGCCCAGGAGCTGCTGGACTGCCTGGACGACCTGGCCCCGACCTGGCCGGAGCGGGTGATCACCGCGCAGCGCAACTGGATCGGCCGGTCCGAGGGCGCCCACGTCACCTTCCGGGTCTCTCCGGTGGTTGAGGAGGTTGCGCAGGACGCGGTCTCTCCGGTGGTTGAGGAGGTTGCGGAGGGCGTGGGCTCTCCGGTGGTTGAGGAGGTTGCGCTGGACGCGGTCTCTCCGGTGGTTGAGGAGGTTGCGCTGGACGCGGTCTCTCCGGTGGTTGAGGAGGTTGCGGAGGGCGTGGGCTCTCCGGTGGTTGAGGAGGTTGCGGAGGGCGTGGTCTCTCCGGTGGTTGAGGAGGTTGCGCAGCAACCGTCTCGAAACCACCCCGACAAGACCATCTCCGTCTACACCACGCGTCCCGACACCCTGTTCGGTGCGACGTTCATGGTGGTGGCGGCCGACGCCGCCCTGGCCGGCGAGCTGGTCACCGATGACCAGCGACCGGCGTACGAGGCGTACCTGGAGGAGGTGCGCAAGGCCAGCGACATCGAGCGCCTGGCCACCGACCGCCCGAAGTCCGGGGTCTTCCTGGGCGTCCACGCGACGAACCCCGTGACGGGCACGCAGATCCCGGTGTACGCCGCCGACTACGTGCTGGCCGACTACGGCACCGGCGCGATCATGGCGGTGCCGGGCCAGGACCAGCGCGACTGGGACTTCGCCGAGGTCTTCGACCTGCCGATCATCCGCACCGTGCAGCCCGCGGACGACTTCGAGGGCGAGGCGTTCACCGGCGAGGGCCCGGCGATCAACTCCGCGAACGACTCCGTGTCGCTGAACGGAATGGGCGTCGACGAGGCGAAGCGCACCATCATCGACTGGCTGGAGGCCCGGGGCCTGGGTGAGGGCGCCGTGAACTTCCGGCTGCGCGACTGGCTGCTGTCGCGGCAGCGCTACTGGGGTGCGCCGATCCCGATCATCCACTGCCCGACGGACGGCGAGGTGCCGGTGCCGGAGGACCAGCTGCCCGTCGTCCTGCCGGAGCTGCGCGGCGCAGACCTGACTCCGAAGGGCGAGTCTCCGCTGGCGGCCGCCCACGACTGGGTCAACGTCACCTGCCCGACGTGTGGCGGGCCGGCGAAGCGCGACAGCGACACGATGGACACGTTCGTCGACTCGTCGTGGTACTTCCTGCGCTACTGCTCGCCGCACGACGACACCCGGGCCTTCGACCCGGCGCTGGCGAACATGTGGGGCCCGTGCGACATCTACATCGGCGGGGTCGAGCACGCCGTACTGCACCTGCTGTACGCGCGCTTCTTCACCAAGGTGCTGCGCGACATGGGCCTGCTGGAGTTCGGCGAGCCGTTCTCCGCGCAGCTGAACCAGGGCATGGTCATCAACCAGGGCGCCAAGATGTCCAAGTCCAAGGGCAACGGCGTCAGATTGGGGGAGCAACTATCGGCGTACGGCGTGGACGCGGTGCGGCTGACCCTGGTCTTCGCGGGACCTCCGGAGGACGACATAGACTGGGCCGACATGTCGCCGAGCGGCTCGGTCCGGTTCCTGCAGCGCGCCTGGCGGCTGAGTGGCGACGTGACGTCGGCGCCGGGGGTGGCGGCCGGCGACGGCGACGAGGCGCTGCGCACGGTCACCCACCGGACCCTGCGCGAGTCCGAGCAGCTGATCGAGAGCCACCGGTTCAACGTGATGGTGGCGCGCACGATGGAGCTGGTGAACGCCACGCGCAAGGCGATCGACTCCGGCTGCGGGCCGGCCGACCCGGCGGTGCGCGAGGCCGCCGAGGCGGTGGCGATCCTGCTGTCCCTGGTGGCGCCGTACACGGCGGAGGAGATGTGGGAGCGGCTGGGTCACCAGCCCTCGGTGGCCCGCGCCGGGTGGCCGGTGGTCGACGAGCGGCTGCTGGTCGAGGACTCCGTGACGGCCGTGGTCCAGGTCCAGGGCAAGGTGCGGGCTCGACTGGAGGTGCCGCCGACCATCAGCGACGCCGACCTGGAGTCCGCGGCCCTGGCGGACCCGTCCGTCGTACGCGCCATCGACGGTGCCGTCGTACGGCGGGTGATCGTGCGGGCTCCCAAGCTGGTGAACATCGTCGTCGAAGCGTGAGGCCGCGTGCGGAGCGGGTGGTCGAGCTGCGAGGCGGCGGGTGGGGGGTGTCGTCGAAGCGTGAGGCCGCGAGCGGAGCGAGTGGTCGAGCTCATCCCTTGACCGCGACCCAGCGGCCCGGACCGGACACGGTGAGCTTGACGCTCACGTCGGCACTGCTGGCGGCACGGGCGAGCATGCGGTCGATCATCTCGCGGACCATGGCCGTCACGTCGCCGGTCACGGAGACGCAGTTGCTGCTGACGACGTGGAGGCCGACGGTGTCGGTACTGGTGTCGTGACCGGAGTGCTGACCTCCCAACGGGTCGTTCCCGGTCCAGGACCCGGTGACGGTCAGCCGCACGCGCGGATCACCTGCGCTGCCCGACACCGGGCCGCTCATGCTTCCGGTGCTGTGGGTGTGGAGAGGGACCCCCATGTCGGCGGCGCCCGTACCCTCGGTGGTCCCGGTCAGCCGGACGCGTCCCGAGACCTGGCTGCCGTCGGAGGTCAGGTCCACTCGTCCGCGCGCCAGCGTCTGCGAGGCGCCGGCGAGGAGCTGCGCGCCCTTCAGGGTGACCAACAGCCGGATGCGGATCTGCGCATCGATGACGGCGCGGTAGGTGCCGGCTGGGATCGTGCTGCCGGCCGGGCACCCCGGCGTCGAGGTCGGCGGTGGCTTCGAGCCCCAGAAGAGCACCGGGATCACGCTGCGTCCCGTGATGTCGAGGAGGCCGGACAGGCCGTTCTCGATGGTGTCGAGGATGGGTGAGAGGAACCTGCGCGCGATGGGGGCCAGTAGCCCGAGGTTCGCGCCCAACGCGGCGTCGAGCATCTCGCGGAGCTGCTGGACCTCGCTGCGCTGCACCGTGACGGCGGCCTGCAGCGGGGCGACGTTCTGCTGGCCCGTCAGGTCCTGCACCCGGCCGGTCCGGTAGCGCAGCGAGTCCGAGATGTCCGGCCCCATCACGTCGTCGTACGGCGGCCCTGCGGGGCCGGTGACCTGTGCGACGTGGGCCGGATCTCCGACGACCCAGTGGACCGCCGCACCCGGGCGGGTGACGGTCGGCGGGTGCACGTTCGCGAAGTTCCCGCAGTCGATCATCTGCTTCGGCAGCCCGGCGGTCTCGTCGTTGCCGGGCACGGTCGCGGTGAAGGTGCCCAGCTGGTCGGGCTCGGCACCGACGGCGACGCGGTTGGCTGCCGGGCTGGGGGTCACGGTGACCGCGTGCGGGGTGACCCAGGCGAGGACCTGCGCCACGGCGTACACGCTTCCGATCACCACCTGCAGGCGGCTGACCAGGGTCGCGGTGAACGTGTCGACGACCTCCTGCACGGTCGCGTGCAGGATGTCGACCAGGCCGTCGACGATCGACGCGCCGATCCGTCCGAGCCAGCCGAGCAGGGTGCCCACGAACCCCCCGACGTGACCCTCGATGTAGTCCTGCACCTGCTGCGGGTCGATCTCGAGCGCGTCGAAGATCGACCTGAGGGTGGAGCTGATGAACCCGGCGAGTGACGTGCACGGGGTGTCGACCGGCGTCGCGGCTCCTCCGCCGGCGCCGCCACTGCCGCCGCCACTGCCAACGGTCGGCGCGGGATCGCCCCTGGCCACCTGGACGCTCCGGGCCACGTCG
>JBAUWD010000274.1:0-1668 GCA_049583575.1 Nocardioides sp. | reverse complement strand
CCCGGTGGTGGGGTGCGTCGGCCTGTGCGGCCAGGGCGAAGGCAGCCACCACCCGGCCGACCAGGTTGGGGCTGATCGGCTTCCCTGCGGGGGCGGCCGCGAAGACGGGGCGGTGCGACACGAAGCGGTCGGCCCGGGCCCGGTCGTGGTCGTCGGCCTGGGGGAGTCGCCACAGGTCGTGGTCGCCGCGGAACGTGCCGGCGCGGTTGCCCGAGCCGATCCCGACCTGCAGGTAGAGCGTGCGACTCCGCGCGTCCCACATCTTCTCGAGCCAGTGCAGGCCGTGCCGGGCCTCGGCGGTCAGGGCACGCGGGGCGCGGTGCCCCAGGAGACGGGCGCTGGTGAACAGGAGGACGTCGTCGTACGCCGTGGAGTGCGTGAACTTCAGGTAGTCACCCGCGTCGAACCAGCCTCCGGCGACGTCGACCGGGCCGCCGATGCGATGGAGCCGGCGGTCGGTGATCAGGTCGGAGCCGCGCGCCATGTGCGGCCAGGCGTAGACGTCGGCGTGGCGGTCGAGCAGGTGGGACGGTCTGCGGTCGAGACGTCCTCGGACCACGCGCCGCCCGTCGCGCTGGACCTGGTCGAAGGCGACACCGGAGTCGAGCAGCTTGCCGAACAGACGCCCCGCGTGCATCACGCGGAACCACGGGGAGGTCGCGGCGGCGGTGCCGTCGGAGAGGACGCGGTAGCGACCGGGGCGCCGGAGCCGGCTGAGGTCCAGCCGGTAGACGTCGGGGTACCGGCTGTTCCAGGAGCCGACCGGCGTGGAGGGGACGCGTCCGTGCAGCACGACGTGGCCGGATCCGTCGACCACCCGGAAGGTGCCGTGGTCGACGGGCCCCTGCGCCATCAGCATCGCCGGCTTGGTCTCGTGCGGCAGGTAGCCCTGCTGGTTCACCCGGATCTGGGGACCGGAGACCGACGAGGCGATGGCCGCCCGGTCGGCGGCGCTCGACAGCGCCGGCGCCATGGTGGCGGCCAGGGCCGCGCACCCACCGGCCGCGACGGCGCGTCGTACTGCCGCTCTCGTCATCGGTCTCCAGAGGTAGATAGATAGGAAACTTTCCTAATACCTTGCCCGAACCGCACCGAGATCCGCAAGAGGCCGGACCGAACGCGGGTCGGACGTCGCCGGTCCGAGTGGCTACATTGACGCGGTGACGCCCCGCAGCGACTCGGTCCACGCCAGGCTGCTGCGGCTCGGGTTCGAGGACCCCGACCGCGCCCGCGACGAGCTCGCCGCGTTGGGTGACGGGGTGGAGCCGCTGGTCGCCCTGCTGGCCCGTACGGCGGACCCCGACCAGGCGTTGTCCGGGCTGACCCGGCTCGCGGGTCGGGTCGGGCCGGAGCTCGTCTCCGAGCTGTCCGAGGACGAGGGCACCTCGATGCGGCTGCTGTCCGTGCTCGGGGCCAGCCAGGCTCTCGCCGACCACCTCTACCGTCACCCCGACCAGTGGCGCGAGCTGGCCGACCCGTTCCTCGGCTCCACCCGTCCGGCGGCCTACGCCGTACGGGCCGGCCTGCTGCGAGCGGTGGGCGCCGACCCGGACGTCGAGTCTCCGGTCGCGACCCGGTCGGACGGTACGGCGCTCGAGGCGCTGCGAGTCGAGTACCGCCGGCTGCTCACCCGCCTGGCTGCCCGGGACCTGGCTCACCACCTCGGCG
>JBAUWD010000273.1:0-2762 GCA_049583575.1 Nocardioides sp. | reverse complement strand
GTACCACACACCGCGGGGGACCCGGGGCGGGTGCCGCTGGCTCTGGACGGTCGGCTCGACCGGCTGCCCGCCGGCACCACGGTGTTCAACGACTTCACGCTCGGCGGGTGGCTGGCCTGGCGTCATCCGGACCTCAACCGGTACGTCGACGGGCTCGCGGACGCCTATCCGGTCAGCCACCTGCGCGACACGGCGACCCTGATGTCCCTGGAGCCGGGGTGGGAGGGGGTCCTGGACCGGTCCGGCGCCACGGTCGCCCTCCAGGAGCAGGGCTCCGCCGTGGCGAAGGCCCTCGAGAAGCGCGGCTGGGTGGACGACGGCTCGGACCGCGGCTGGGTCCTGCTGCTGCGCAGCGCCCAGCCGGCCACGGGCTAGACCCGAGCGCCGTCGTCGTCGGGGTCGCGAGGATCCATGGTGGCGACGAGATAGCCGAAGGACGCGATGAATGCCAGCACCAGGGCGCCGGTGAGCACGTCCGGAAGCGCGTAGCCGAGCAGGTTGACGACCACGAGCGCGAGCGGCGAGCCGACCAGCCCGACCCAGGCGAGTCGGCGCTCGGGGGAGATCACCGCAGGCGGCGGCAGCGGGGGCGGGACGAACTCCTCGTCGTACAGCTCGAGACGGAAGGGCTCGGGCGCCTCCTCGGGAGGCTCGACGGGTGGGATCGGCAGCTCGCCGTAGTTCTCGACGATCTGCCTCCAGGCCTCGTCGTCCGGCTGCGTCACGATCAGCAGCGTATGTCGAGTCGCCAACAGTCGGCCAGGTGCGTTCAGGCGGTGACCTCGGCGATGAAGGCCGCGCTCTCCTCGAAGATCAGGTCGGCGTCGTTGTCGAGGGTCGCGACGTGGTAGCTGTCGGCGAGCGGGCGCCACCGCACGTCGGCCGAACCCAGCCGGTCGCGGATGATGCCTTCGGACGCCTCGTCGACGACGTGGTCCTCGGTCGAACGCAGGTAGAGCACCGGCTTGGTGATGCGTCCCAGCCCGGCGACGACGCCCGGCCAGGACGACATCATGGCGTGGGTGGCCTTGAGCGGGGTCCGGGGGTAGCCGTGCTCGTCCTGGCCCGGCTTCTTGATGTCGTTGGCGAGCGCCGGGAACGACGGGACGACGTGCTTGAGCACCGGCAGGAGCTTGACGTCCTTGCGCTTGGTCGCCACCGCGGGGTTGACGACCACGACTCCGGCGATCTCGGCGTCGTGCTCGGAGGCCAGCTGGAGCACCAGGGCACCGCCCATCGACAGCCCGCCGACGACCACCGCGTCGTTCTCGGCTCGGAGCTTGGTGAAGACCCGCGACAGCTCGGCGTACCAGTCGGCCCAGGTGGTGGTGTTGAGCTGCTGCCAGGTCGTGCCGTGGCCGGGGAGGCGGGGGACCTCCACGGCGTACCCCTTGTCGGCGAGGTGACGACCCCACGGCTTGATGGAGTACGGCGAGCCGGTGAAGCCGTGGCTGAGCAGCACCCCGACCCGCTTCCCGCCGGTCAGCTCGGGTCGGGCCGGCTCGGAGAGGGGATCCGTCGCGCCGTCATCGGCGGGGGTCTGGGGCATGGCCGCATCCTGCCGTACGGCGCCGGACGTGGCCAGGCGCTCGTGGCCCCGCGTGGGACTAGGGTGGCCCCAGGTCGCGGGGAGTCGCGAGTCGGGCCAGGACGAGACGGAGGAGCCCCGGTGTTCTACTGGTTCCTGAAGTGGATCGCGCTCGGTCCGTGGCTGAAGCTGGTGTTCCGACCCCATGTCGAGGGTGCCGAGAACGTCCCCGCCACCGGGCCGGCGATCCTCGCCAGCAACCACCTGTCGTACGCCGACTGGATGTTCATGCCGCTCACGCTCCCGCGCCGGGTGACGTTCGTGGCCAAGGCGGAGTACTTCACGACCCCCGGGCTCAAGGGCTGGTTCCAGAAGAAGTTCTTCTCGGGCGCCGGCCAGGTGCCGATCGACCGGTCGGGAGCCACGGCCGCCGAGGGCGCGCTCACCTCGGCACGGCGCATCCTCGAGCAGGGTGAGCTGTTCGGCATCTACCCCGAGGGCACCCGGTCCCACGACGGCCGCCTCTACCGGGGCAAGACCGGGGTCGCGCGGCTGGCGCTCGAGACCAAGGCGCCGGTGATCCCGGTGGCGGTGCTCGGCACCGACAAGGTGGCACCTCCCGGCAAGAAGTTCGGCTCGTTCACCCGGCCCGGCGTGCGCTTCGGCAAGCCGCTGGACTTCTCCCGCTACGAGGGCATGGAGAACGACCGCTACATCCTGCGGGCCATCACCGACGAGATCATGTACGAGATCATGCAGCTGTCCGGCCAGGAGTACGTCGACCTCTACGCCACCAAGGCCAAGGAGCTCTCGCAGAAGTCGGCGGCCGAGGCCAAGCGGGCCGAGCGCGACGCAGCGGCGGCGGTGGCCGGCGAGCAGAAGCAGGCGTCCTGACCCCCGGTCCGAGCTGCCGGATCCGCCAGCAGGACGCTCGGCTCCGCGGCGCCCGCCTGGGTGCTGCTCGAGGCTTCCGCCGAGTCGGCGCAAAGGGGCGTCGGAATCCCGCCGAGTTGTCGTACGACGAGTGAGCGGGCGCTCAGTCGGCGCAGGAGGGCTGCCAGTTCACGCCGAGTCGTCATGTGCCGACTCGGCGTCAGACCGACGGCGTGCGCCCGGCGCCGTACGCTCGCGGCGTGACGATCCACGCGCAGCACCCGTTCGCCGACCCGGAGCCCGACCCGGTGCGCCGCTTCCGGGGCCGGGTCGGCGGCACGGTCAGCTTGTGGACGTCGGG
>JBAUWD010000272.1:0-8625 GCA_049583575.1 Nocardioides sp. | reverse complement strand
GGCCTGGCCTCCAGACCGTCACGCTCGTGACCGGTGACCGCGTGGTGCTGCGCACCGACGCCACGGGCAAGGTCTCGGCGTCGCTCACCCCCGGCTCGCCGCACTACGGCCGTCCGGTGGAGTTCGCCGACACCGGTGCGCAGTCGTGGCTGGTGCCGAAGCTGGCCCGCTCGGTGCGCGCCAAGCTCGACAACTCCGTCTTCGACGTGTCCGCCCTGGCCTCGCGCCGTCGCCGGGTCCCCCTGACGGTGACCTTCGCGCGCGGCACGATCCCGCACAGCCTGCCCGGCATCCACGTCCGCACCGCGACGGCGCACAAGGCCGGGCACGGACGCACCGCCACGACCGCGTCGTACGACGCGCGGCGGCCGCTGCCGGCCGCACTGACCCGTTCCCTGTCCGGAGTCTCGAGGATCGCCCTGCGCGGTGTGCGATCGGTGTCGGTCCAGAGCGGCTACGACCTGCACACGCTGACGATCGACGCCACCAACACCAAGGGCGCCCCGCTGCCCGGCGCCGACGTCTTCATCCTGAACATGGACGACGGGCGCCTGATGGGCGGCTTCGGCGCGATCAGCGACGGCCAGTGGAAGGTGTCGGTGCCCGACGGTCACTACCTCGTCATCGCGAGCGACTTCCGGCACCTCGTCGTCGACCAGCCCGTCATGGCCGGCTCCGACACGTCGACCATGCTGTCCATGGCGGACGCCACCGTGCGTCCCTCGTCGTCGTACCCGGGCAAGAAGAGCCTCGGTGCGAGTCTCGACCTGATCGGGACCGACCAGGCCCAGCAGTCGGGCATCGACTACGGCTTCTCCGGAACCGGGCTGCCGAAGATCAACCCGGTCTCGACCGTCGCGGCCGGCTCCCTGGTCACCGAGGTCGGCAACCAGTGGACGAAGAAGGGCTACCAGCCGTACGCGTTCCACGGCCACGGCACGACCGCACGCCCGATCAGGACGGTGGCCCTCGCCAAGGAGGTCCGCAGCGGCGTCCCGGCGAAGCTCAGCTTCACCTACGGGCCCTCGGACTTCGCGAAGGTGGTGCAGAGTCACGACTCGACCGGCCGTCCGACAGGCTCGCTCGACGGCTGGTTCGGCTGGAGCAGCCACGACGACTTCGCGTTCATCGAGCTGTTGCCGACGGTCCGTCCCGGGGTCATCCACGCTGCCTTCCAGGGAACCCCGGCCATCACGTGGGACACGCTGACCACGACCAGTCGCAGCTTCCGCAACTTCGGTCAGCTGGACGAGCGGCACGTCTACCGTCGTGGCCAGAAGTCCCGGGTCTCGTTCTTCCGCGCTCCTGTCACCCCGGTCGCGGACAAGGGCAGTGAGTCGGGCGGTACCGGGCCCGGTTGCTCTCTCTGCATCCACGGCGGCGACCTGCGCGGCCTGCTGTCCATGCTGTCCGGCGCCGGTACGACCCAGTTCGGTTTCGCCGGCAACAGCGCCTGGCAGCTCGCCAAGGGGCACACGCTGCTCAGCCGCGGCAAGGGCGCGCTGTTCCCGCACGCCCAGGGGGTCACGCCCGGGGAGAAGCTCACGCTGAGCGCCCAGACCGGCCCGCAGTCGAAGAAGTGGACGCTGTCCTCGCAGGTCGACGACGCGTGGACGTTCGACGTACCGTCGGGCGACGCGGTCGTGCCGATCCTCCGGGCGGACTACGTGCCCCCGACCGACCTCGACGGTCGCGGACCGGCGGGCCGGGTGTCGTTCCCGATCACGTTCGACAACCTCGGACCCGTCGACGCGCGCGTCGTCTCGGCGAGCGTGAAGTACTCCACCGACGGCTCACGGTGGCACCACGCCGAGCTGACCCGCAAGGACGCCAACACCTTCCGGGTGTCCTACCCCCAGCCGCTCGCCACGAAGGCCCATCCCGCGGTGAGCCTGCGTGTGTCGGCCTCGGACGCCGCGGGCCGCACCGTGGCCGAGTCGGTCAAGGACGCCTACCTGCTGCCGAAGGCGAGCTCCGGCGGTCGCCACGGGTCGTCCCACCAGCACCACAACAGGCGGTTCGACCCCCGCAAGCTGTGCCGCACCGGAGGGCACCAGCGGGTCTCCTGCTACGTCCAGCTGGACCACCGCACGCTCCACGCCCGTCGTGGCACGCCCGACCCGGCCGGCTGGGGCGCGCCCGCCCTGCGGAGCGCCTACGACCTCTCCTCGGGAGGCGCGGACACCACCGTCGCCGTCGTCGTGGCCTACGACTACCCGTCGGCCGAGGCGGACCTGAACCACTACCGCAAGCAGTTCGGCCTGCCGGCCTGCACCAGCGCCAGTGGGTGCTTCACGAAGGTCAACCAGCACGGCGACCAGGGCCACTACCCGCCGCAGGACTTCGACTGGGGCGTGGAGGCCTCACTGGACCTGCAGATGATCTCCGCGGCGTGTCCGACCTGCCACATCGTGCTGGCCGAGGCGAACCAGCCGTCGGACCACGCGCTCGGCCAGGCCACCATGGCGGCGATCGCCCAGGGTGCGACGGTCACCAACCACTCCTACGGTCGCATCGAGACGACCGGCATCGAGTCGGCGGCGAGCCCTTACGACCAGCCGGGCGTCACGGCGGTGTCCTCCACCGGCGACTTCGGCTACGGGCCGGCCAGCTTCCCGGCCAGCGTGCCCGACGTGGTCGCGGTCGGCGGCACGACGTTGTCCCGCTCGGCGACCGACCCGCGTGGCTGGACCGAGAAGGCCTGGCAGTACGGCGGCTCCGGGTGCTCGGCGTACTTCGACAAGCCGGGCTACCAGGACGACACGGCCTGCCACATGCGCGCCTTCGGCGACATCTCGGCGGTGGCCGACGGACTGGCGATCTACAACACCTCGCTGCCGAAGCGGTTCCAGGGCTGGCTCGAGGTCGGCGGCACCAGCGCCTCCTCACCGCTGGTCGCGGGCATGATCGGCGCGGCCGGTGCCGGTGGCATGAAGGCGGGCGGGCTCTACGGGCACCCCGGCGACTTCAACGACGTCGTCAGCGGCAGCAACGGGTTCTGCCAGGGCAACTACATCTGCACCGCCCTGCCGGGGTACGACGGTCCGACCGGCTGGGGTACGCCCAAGGGCCTGGCTCCCTTCGCGCCCTAGCCACTCGACCGTGACGGCAACGAGCCGGTGGTGTCCCTTGGGACGCCACCGGCTCGTGCCTCCGGCTCAGAAGGCCGACTCGTCGAGATCCATCAGGCCGAGGTCGGTGTGCTCGGCGATGGCCCGCTCGGCGGAGACCCGAGGCAGGTTGGTCTGCGCGAAGAACTGCGCGGCCGCGACCTTGCCCTCGTAGAACGCCTTGTCCTTGGACGAGAGGTCCCCGTCGAGCCTGGCGAGCGCGACGTCGGCACCGCGCAGCAGGAGCCAGGCGCACACGACGTCGCCCAGCACCATGAGCAGGCGGCTGGTGTTCAGGCCGACCTTGTAGATGTTGCGGATGTCGCCGCCCTCGGCCGAGGCGTCCGCACTCATCAGGTCGTTGATCATCGCGCCGACGATGGCCTGCGCGTCCTCGAGACCCTGGGTCAGCAGCGTGCGCTCGACCTTGAGGCGACCGTTGCCGGCCTCGCTGCGGATGAAGGCCTCGATCTCCGAGGCGAGGTGGCCGAGCGCCCGGCCCTGGTCCTTCACGATCTTGCGGAAGAACAGGTCCTGCCCCTGGATCGCCGTCGTGCCCTCGTAGAGGGTGTCGATCTTGGCGTCGCGGACGTACTGCTCGATCGGGTAGTCCTGCAGGAAGCCCGACCCGCCCAGGGTCTGCAGCGACTCCGTGCCCAGCAGCACCCAGGAGCGCTCCGAGCCGTAGCCCTTGACGATCGGCAGGAGCAGGTCGTTGACCGCCATCGCCAGCTCGTCCTTCTCGCCGGCGTGCTCGGCGAGCATCACGCGGTCCTGCCAGGAGGCCGTGTACAGCACGAGGGAGCGCATCGCCTCGGAGAACGCCTTCTGCGTCATCAGCGAACGGCGTACGTCGGGGTGGTGGGTGATCGTCACCCGCGGCGCGGTCTTGTCCGCGGCCTCGGTGAGGTCGGCACCTTGGACGCGCTCCTTGGCGAAGTCGAGGGCGTTGAGGTAGCCGGTGGAGAGCGTGGCGATGGCCTTGGTGCCGACCATCATCCGGGCGTTCTCGATCACCTGGAACATCTGCGCGATGCCGTTGTGCACCTCGCCGAGCAGCCAGCCCTTCGCGGGCTCGCCGCCACCGACCCCCGGGTCGCCGAAGGTGAGCTCGCAGGTGTTGGAGACCTTGATGCCCATCTTGTGCTCGACGTTGGTGACGTAGACCCCGTTGCGCTCGCCGGTGGGCTCGCCGGTCTCCGGGTCGAAGTGGAACTTCGGCACGATGAACAGGCTGAGCCCCTTGGTCCCGGGGCCGCCGGCACCCTCGACCCCGGAGGGCCGGGCGAGCACCAGGTGGATGATGTTGTCGGAGAGGTCGCCCTCGGCCGAGGTGATGAAGCGCTTGACGCCCTCGATGTTCCAGGTGCCGTCGTCGTTGGGCGTGGCCTTGGTGCGGCCGGCGCCGACGTCCGACCCGGCGTCGGGCTCGGTGAGCACCATCGTGGTCAGCCACCGGCGGTCGACGATGTGCTGGGCGATCTTGCGGTCGCGCTCGTTGCCGTTGCGGTGGACCACCGCGGCGAACATCGGGCCCGCGCCGTACATCCAGATCGCCGGGTTGGCGCCGAGCACCATCTCGCCGATCGCCCACTCGACCGATGAGGGGGCAGGGGTGCCGCCGAGCTCGGCCATCGTGCCGAGGCGCCAGTACTCCGCGTCCATCCAGGCGCGGTAGCTCCTCTTGAAGGCCTCGGGCACCGGAGCCTCGTGCGTCTCGGGGTCGAAGACCGGCGGAGTGCGGTCGCCCTCCTCGAACGACGCGGCGAGGTCCTCGCGCGCGATGCGGTCGACCTCCGCGAGGATCTCGCGGGCGGTCGCCCCGTCGATCTCCGCGAACGGCCCGGTGCCCAGGACGTCGTCTCGACCGAGGACCTCGAAGAGGTTGAACTCGATGTCGCGGAGGTTGCTCTTGTAGTGGCCCATGTCCCTACCTGTTCACGTCGTCCGAGGTTCGGCACCGCTTGCGATGCCGGTGTCATGAGTACGGCTACTCATCGGTAACTTGATTCTGCCTCGCGGGTCACGAGCAGGCAACCGTCGCGGCGGGTCCCGAGCGTGCCGCTGAGCCTCGGATGTGACCGAGACCACGTGCGGCTGCGCGGGTCTCCGGACGGTTCTGGGAGACTCCTCGCATGCGAGTCTCCGCCAAGGCCGACTACGCGTTGCGGGCCCTCATCGAGATGGCCGTGCGCGCGGACGACGACCAGGTCGGTCGCCCGGTGAGCGCCGAAGAGCTCGGCAGGATGCAGGACATCCCCCACAACTTCCTGCAGGCGATCCTGGCCGACCTGCGCAAGGCCGGCATCGTGATCGCGCAGCGTGGTCAGGCCGGCGGCTGGCGGCTGGCCAAGCCCGCCGACCAGGTCTCGGTGGCCGACGTCATCCGCGCCGTCGACGGCCCCCTGGTCTCCGTCTACGGTCTTCGTCCCGAGGCGGTCTCCTACAACCCCCGGGCCGAGACGCTCCAGCGGGTCTGGATCGCCGCGCGCCACTCGCTGCGCGACGTCTTCGAGCAGGTCACGGTGGCCGACCTCGCGGACGGCAGCCTGCCGCCGGAGGTCGCCGCCCTGACGGAGGACGAGGACGCCTGGCAGCCCCACTGACCGTCAGTGGGCCTCGCATCCGTGCCGGACCTCGGCGAGGCAGGTGTCCGTGCCCGGACCGCCGTACGCCGTGTCGTGACCGTTGTCGCCGTACAGCTGGTCGTCGCCGCCACCACCGCGCATCACGTCAGCCTGCCGTGAGCCGTGGAAGACGTCGTTCTCGGGGCCGCCGATCATGATGTCGCTCCGGCGGGTTCCGAAGACGATCTCCCAGCCGGAGAAGCGGAACCACCGGGGTCGTCCGGGGTAGGAGGCGATGCCCGTCGGCACGTCGAACGTGTACGGACCTCCCGAGCGCATCCCCGGTCGCAGGGTGTCGTGGCCAGGACCGCCCTTGAACGTGGTCGGTGTCGGCAGGGGTCCGGGCACCTCGAAGTAGTCGCCGCCGGAACCGCCCCGGAGGACCGTGTGCCCCGGCAGTCGGCTGCTGCCGGCGAAGTCGAGAGCGTCGTCGTGGCCGGGTCCGAGCCAGGCGTTCGTGGTGCCGTACACGTCGAGCCCGTCCGAGCCGGACCCGCCTCGGACGACTCCGCGGTGGGAGTTGAGGGTGTCGTCACCCGGTCCGCCGACGAGCGTGCTGTGCCCGGCGGTGAACCGCGACCCGTGCTCGGTGACGCTGCCGGTGAGGTAGTCGGAGTCGCCCCCGCCGCTCAGCACGTCATCGCCGGCGGGGCCGCCGAACAGGTCGTCGGCCCCGGGCCCGCCCACGAGGTGCTCGGTGGCGGCGCCGCCGGTGATCCGGTCCGCTCCGTCGCCGCCCTCGAGCAGCGGCGGGACCCCGGCCGGCTGCGGCCCGCCGGTCGAGACGATGGTGTCGTCGCCGTTGCCACCGTGCACGTCGACCTGTGCCGAGGAGGTGCACACGGAGTCGTTGCCGGCACCCGCGAGGATCGCCAGCGGGCTGGGCCCCGGCGCGGGGTCCCCGATCGTGCCGGAGGTCGGCTGCACGAGGATGACGTCGCTCCTCGGCGTCCCGTGGACGGTGCCGCTGACGGCCGTGACCGTGATCGTCACCTGGCGGGAGTCGCACAGGGCGGTGCCTGCCGGGGCCGGGCCGGCCCCAGGCGTGACGACGGCGAGAGCGGACGCGACCACGGCCGATGCGAGCACGTGCACGTCGATCGCCTCCCCGGGCGCGGGAGTCTCACAGCTTCGGCCCAGGCTAGGACTCTCGGCCTCGGCTGACCACCGGCGGCACCGGCGACGCGCCCGGGTGACTCACTCGACGCTGGTGACCCAGTCCACGAAGGGCTTGAGGGTGCGCCAGTCGTCGCGAACGGCCTCGAGCAGCTCGGGGGTGTGGATGATCGGCTCGAAGCCGTAGTCGTGCCCGATCGTGAGCGACTTGTGCCGGAGCAGCCGGATGCGTGGATGGGCCGCGTCGTACCCCCGGGGTGCCGTCTTGAGGACGTGGCCGCCGACGACCCAGCCGCCACCCTCGAGCTTCTCGATGATCCGGGCCAGCTCGTCGCCGGTGCGGTCGTCGTCGATCGCCGCCCGGATCGCGGCGATCCGCGGGCCCGACGCGTCGTAGAACCCGGCGCCGGTCCGGACGCCGCGGGCAGAGACCTCGACGTACCACCCGGTGGCCGGGCCGACGCCGACGAACGCCCCCTGCGCGGTCTTGTACGGCGTCTTGTCCCGCGCGAAGCGGACGTCGCGGAACGGCCGGAAGACCTTGGCCTCGCCGAACTCCGGGCCGAGCGCGGCACACAGCGCGACCATCGGCCGCCGGACCGAGTAGTCGTAGGTGCCCTTGTGCTTCTCCCAGAAGGTCCGGGTGTTGTCGACCTCGAGGTCGTCGTAGAAGTCGAGGGCCTGGGGCGGGAACCCGGTGAAGTCGGCCGGCATGCGCCCGAGCCTACGGCGGCGACTCCGCCCCGACCGCCGCGGTCACCTGCTGGTCGCCGGCCGAGGAGTACGCCGTCACCGTGAGGTGGTCGCCCCCGCAGCGGGGTGGGGACAGGAAGGCACTGCCGCGGCCCTGCGAGGCGAAGACGGTCGACAGGGTCGCGTCACCCGGTGCCCAGCGCAGCATCGTCGCCGGATCGGTCCGGGATCCGGGCGTGCGGACGAAGTACGCCGATCCCGCGCAGGCGACGAGGCTGCCCGACGTACCGCGGCCGAGGTCGTACCAGCCGGTGGGGGTGCGCGCGTAGAAGTGCGCGGCCTCGATCCGGCGATCCTTCGGGACCACCGACCAGACCATGCCTCCGGCGAGGGCGGCGGAGTCCCAGCCCTTGCACCGGGTGACACCGGGCAGCGGCGTGAGGCGGGTGCCCCGGACCGTGACCAGCGTGCGGCACGACGGGTGGTGGTCGTCGAAGGTCATCAGGGTCTCGCCGTCGGCCGTGATCGCGGCCCGGCTGAAGCCGTGGCGCGGCCGCGCGCACCAGCCGGTGGCACCGTGTCCGGTCCCCAGGTCGACCGAGGCGAGGCAGTACGCGTGGTGGGCGCCGACCGTGGCATGGGCGAGCGTGTCGGGGCCGAGCGCCCAGGTGCCTCCGACGCTGGTCGGTGGCGATGATGATCGGTCGAGGGTGATGACCCGACCGGAGGTGAGGTCGACGAGCGTTGCGACGTCGGGCCGCCCGGCACGCCTGTCCTCGCTGACGACCAGCGCGTGGGAGCCGTCGAGGAACGCGTCGCTGATCGAGGAGTGCGCACCGGCCCGGAACGTGTGCGGGTGGGGACCGTCGAGACGCGCACCGGAGCCACCCGCGGCGACGGTGAGCCGCCATCGGTGGCCGACGGTCACCAGCTCGCGGGTCGACCCCGGTACGGCGCTCCAGGCCAGCGGGTCGTTCCGCGGACGGAGGTGGATCGGGTGTCTGCTGCTGCCGACCTCCTGCTCCGGCGTACCCGTCGAGGCGTCGGGGGCCGCGGTGGGGCTGCCCGCAGTGCTGCTG
>JBAUWD010000271.1:0-5779 GCA_049583575.1 Nocardioides sp. | reverse complement strand
GTACGCCGGGTCCTCGGCGCCTGATCGGCGGGCCGCCCGTCGCACGCCGGCCGCTCGCGGGTCGGCTTCTGCGGTGCTGTTGCTGGTTCTGCGGCGGTGTGCGGGCTGTTCCGCGGTGATAACCCCGCGTTACATGGGAGCCGGCTCGACGGTGACCGGTACGCCGCTGAGGGCGGCGTTGCCCGACACGTCGAGCAGCTCGGGGTCGGTGAGGTCGTTGATCGACGCGCCCGGCACCTTGCTGGCGTGCCGCAGCCGGGTGCCGTCGACCTGGTGTCCGTAGCCGTGGGGGAGCGACACGACGCCCGGCATCATGTCGTCGGTCGCGGCCACCTCCACCCGGACCGACCCGACCCGCGACGAGACCGTGACCAGGGCGCCGTCCGCGATCCCACGCGACGCCAGGTCGTCGGGATGCATCAGCAGCCGATGGCGCGGCCTCCCGCGGGTGAGCCGCGTCGTGTTGTGGAACCACGAGTTGTTGTCCTGCTTGTGCCGCCGCCCGATGAGCACCAGCGAGTCCTCGGTGCCGTCGGCGAGCCGATGCCGGAGCCTGGCCAGGTCGTCGACGACGATCGCTGGAGTGAGGTCGATGCGCTGCTCGGGCGTCTGGAGGCGACCGGGCATGGTCGGCCGCAGCGGCCCCAGATCGACCCCCTCGGGGTGCGCGCGCAGCTGCCGCAGCGTCGTACGGCGCCCGGTGCGGAGCAGGATCGCGAGCTGACGAGTGGGGCTCGTCGCGAGCCGGAGGCGCTGCTCGAGCCTGGCCCGCAGCGGCC
Source organism: Nocardioides sp. (assembly GCA_049583575.1). Lineage (GTDB taxonomy): Bacteria > Actinomycetota > Actinomycetes > Propionibacteriales > Nocardioidaceae > Nocardioides. The sequence continues at coordinate 5,000 of JBAUWD010000271.1, read as the reverse complement.
GTCTGCCCGGCAGCCGGCGGGCGACCCGCAGGGTCAGCTCGCGGTAGATCTCCCAGTCGTGCATCGCGCCCGCGGGCTTCGCGAAGACCGCGGGGCTGAAGCGGGCGGTGTTGCGGACGGCCATCCCGTGGAACACCAGGTCGTAGTGGTCGCGCTCGAGCGTGGTGGTGGGCGGCAGGATCACGTCGGCGTGCCGCGTCGTCTCGTTGAGGTAGATGTCGACGGCGGCCATGAAGTCCAGGGAGTCGAGCGCGTCGCCGAGGCGCCGCCCGTCGGGCGTGGAGAGCACCGGGTTCCCCGCGATGCTCACGAAGGCACGGATCTGCCCGTCCCCGGGCGTCTCGATCTCCTCGCGCATGCACGCGGCCGGGAGCTCGCCGCCGTACTCCGGGAGGTCGCGCACGCGACTGCGATAGAGGTCGTAGTGGCCCGTGCCCACGAAGCGCCGAGCGACCACGTCGACCGCGGGCTCGGGGAACATCACGCCCCCGGGCCGGTCGAAGTCGCCCCCCAGGAGGTTCAGGCAGTTGATCGCCCAGGTGCTCACGGTGCCGAAGCCCGTGGTGGACACGCCGATCCGGCCGTACGCCGCAGCGCCCGCGGTGGTGCAGAACTCCCGGGTGAGGCGCACGATCGTCTCCGCGGGGATCCCGCTCGCCTCGGCGGCCAGCTCGGGGGTGAACGGTTCGACGAGCCGCTGCACCCGGTCGACCCCGTCGACGTACGGCGGCGGGTCGGCGAGGCCCTCGGCGAACACGGTGTGCAGCATCGCGAGCAGGACGACCGCATCGGTGCCGGGCCGCACGAAGACGTGCTCGGTCGCGATCTTGGCGGTCTCGGTGCGGCGCGGGTCGAGCACGACGATCCGGCCGCCCCGCGCCCTGATCGCCTTCGCCCGGGCCGGGAAGTCCGGGGAGGTCATCAGCGAGCCGTTCGAGGCCATCGGGTTGGCCCCGAACACCAGGAAGTACGACGTGCGGTCCAGGTCGGGGACGGGCAGCATCAGCTGGTGGCCGAACAGCTGCCACGACACCAGCTGGTGCGGGACCTGGTCGACGGTGGAGGCAGAGAAGCGGTTGCGCGTCCGCAGCGACTTCACGAAGGGCACGGCGTGGGTGGCGGAGCCGAGCGCGTGGGCGTTGGGGTTGCCGAGGTACACGCCGACGGCGTTCCTGCCGTGCCGGTTCAGCGCGTCGGCCAGGCCGTCGGCGACGAGGTCGAGCGCCTCGTCCCAGCCGATCTCCTCCCAGTCCGCCTCGGTGGTCGAGCCGGTCCCCCCGATGGTCGAGCCTGTCGAGACCCGGCGGATCGGGCGGCGCAGGCGGTCCGGGTCGTCGTACACGTCGGCGAGCGCGACGCCCTTGGGGCAGATGTACCCGCGCGACAGCGGGTCGTCCGGGTTGCCCCGGATGCCGGTCACCCGGCCGTCGGTGAGTGTGAGCTCGAGGCCGCAGATCGCCTCGCAGAGGTTGCAGGCGGTCAGCCTCGTCCCGGTGAACCCCGGCGGCACCGGCGGTTCGGTCAGCTGTAGAGGGGAGCGCACTCCTGGAGTCTCCCGCATCCGTGGGTACGACGACAGGTCGGGGCGCACCCGGTCACGAGGCTCCCGCTGCTCCAGCGGCTGGCGCCACAGGGTCACCCCGCGGGGTGGGCTGGCGGCGACGAGGCCGGGTTACTCTCCGACCGACCCGCCGGACCGACTGACGAAGGAGAGCTGCGATGGGATACGGACTCGGCGTCTTCCTCCTGGCCGCTGGCCTGATCCTGGCCCTCGCCGTCCAGGACACCCTGGCCAACGTCGACCTCACGCTCGTCGGCTGGATCCTGGTGCTGTGCGGAGTGCTCGTCCTGGTGCTGACCGCGGTCACGCTGAACCGGGGCCGGTCGACGCGGTCGGTCGCCACCACCACGCACGCCGACGGCAGCCAGACGACCACGGAGCAGCAGCGGCGCAACGACCCGCCTCCGGCCGTCTGATCCCACCGTCGCCGGGAGGCTCGCCCACCCGTGCTGCTCGCCGCGGCGTACGCCGTTTTGGGCGGGCTCGCACCCCGCTGATAATCTCGTGAGGTTGCCGTGCAACGGCCGCGGATCCAGAGTGCCCAGGTATCAGGCCTGGCGCGCCGCGCAGCGAGTGCCCTCAGGGCGGAGAAGGAGCCCGGATGTCGATCGGAACCGACGCGGAGACCAAGAAGAAGATCATCGCCGACTACGCCACGACCGAGGGCGACACCGGCTCTCCCGAGGTGCAGATCGCGCTGCTCAGCCACCGCATCGCCCACCTGACCGAGCACCTCAAGACCCACAAGCACGACCACCACACCCGCCGGGGGCTGCTGCTCCTGGTCGGCCAGCGTCGTCGCCTGCTGAACTACCTCAACAAGACCGACATCGAGCGCTACCGCTCGATCATCGAGCGTCTCGGCCTGCGCCGCTGACGTCGCGGAGCGGCTGACCCACCCGGGCAGCCGCTCCTTTCACGTTCCGAGCCTGGAGCCCGGATCACCGACCGATAGGGTCGAAAGCACAACTGAACATCGAATCCATCACCAGGAGCGATCCGCGCCACGCTCGGCCCGGTCCTCGGTAGTGGCCCTCGCGATCAGCGCTCACCCGCGATCCGCGGGCCTCGATCGAAGACCGGCCGGAGCTCGACAGGCTCGATCAGCCGGCAACGTCGATCTCGAGCCGCGGGCGTCCGCGCGATCGCTCCGCGTACGAGAGAGACAGGGAATCTGTCCATGTCAGAACCCACCATTTCCGCCGTCGAGACCGTTCTGGACAACGGCAAGTTCGGTCAGCGGACCGTCAAGTTCGAGACGGGTCTGCTGGCCCGACAGGCGGCCGGCTCCGTCACCGCCTACCTCGACGACGAGACCATGCTGCTCTCGGCCACCACGGCCGGGAAGCACCCCAAGGACCAGTTCGACTTCTTCCCCCTGACCATCGACGTCGAGGAGCGGATGTACGCCGTGGGCCAGATCCCCGGCTCGTTCTTCCGGAGCGAGGGTCGCCCCGGCGAGGACGCGATCCTCACCTGCCGACTGATCGACCGGCCGCTGCGCCCGACCTTCAAGAAGGGTCTGCGCAACGAGGTCCAGGTCGTGATCACCGTGCTGTCCCTCGACCCCGACCAGCCCTACGACGTTCTCGCGATCAACGCCGCGTCGATGTCCACCCAGCTGTCCGGCCTGCCGTTCTCCGGCCCGGTCGGCGGCGTCCGCGTGGCCCTGATCGAGGGACAGTGGGTGGCCTTCCCGAGTCACAGCCAGCTCGAGGACGCGGTCTTCGACATGGTCGTGGCCGGTCGCGTCACCGAGACCGGCGACGTCGCCATCATGATGGTCGAGGCCGAGGCCACCGAGCAGACCTGGGACCTCGTCCAGTCCGGTGCCCAGGCACCGACCGAGCCGGTCGTCGCCAGCGGTCTCGACGCCGCCAAGCCGTTCATCAAGCAGCTGTGCGAGGCCCAGGGCGAGCTCGCCAAGCAGGCCGCGAAGCCGCTGCAGGAGTTCCCGGTCTTCCTCGACTACGAGGACGACGTCTTCGAGGCCGTCGAGGCCGCGAGCCGGGCCGACCTGGTCTCCGCGATGACGATCGGTGACAAGCAGGAGCGCGAGCTCCGGGTCGACGAGCTCAAGCAGAGCGTCCTGGAGAAGGTCGGCCCGCAGTTCGAGGGCCGCGAGAAGGAGATCGGTGCGGCGTTCCGCTCGGTCAACAAGGCGGTCGTCCGCGAGCGCGTGCTGCGCGACAAGATCCGCATCGACGGCCGCGGCCTGGCCGACATCCGGCCGCTGCACGCCGAGGTCGACGTGATCCCGCGCGTCCACGGCTCGGCGCTGTTCGAGCGCGGTGAGACGCAGATCCTGGGTGTGACGACGCTCGACATGCTCAAGATGGAGCAGCAGCTCGACACGCTCTCGCCGGAGAAGCACCGCCGGTACATGCACAAGTACGTCTTCCCGCCCTTCTCCACCGGTGAGACGGGTCGCGTGGGCTCGCCCAAGCGGCGCGAGGTGGGTCACGGCGCGCTGGCGCGACGGGCCCTGCTGCCGGTGCTGCCGACGCGTGAGGAGTTCCCCTACGCGATCCGTCAGCTGTCCGAGGCCATGGGCTCCAACGGCTCGACCTCGATGGGGTCGGTCTGCGCGTCCAGCATGTCGCTCCTCCAGGCGGGCGTGCCGCTGCGCGCCCCGGTCGCGGGGATCGCGATGGGTCTCATCTCCGGAGAGGTCGACGGCCAGACCCAGTACGTCGCGCTGACCGACATCCTCGGCGCCGAGGACGCCTTCGGCGACATGGACTTCAAGGTCGCCGGCACGAAGGAGTTCGTCACCGCCCTGCAGCTCGACACCAAGCTCGACGGCATCCCGGCCGAGGTGCTCGCCTCGGCGCTCACGCAGGCCCACGAGGCGCGGCTCACCATCCTCGAGGTGATGGGCGAGGCCATCGACGGCCCCGAGGAGATGTCGGTCCACGCCCCGCGCATCATCAGCATCCGGGTGCCCATCGACAAGATCGGCGAGGTCATCGGCCCCAAGGGCAAGGTGATCAACCAGATCCAGGACGACACCGGCGCGAGCCTGTCGATCGAGGACGACGGCACCGTCTACATCGGCGCCAGCAACGGCGAGGCGGCCGAGGCCGCCCGCGCCGCGGTCAACGCGATCGCCAACCCGACCATGCCCGAGGTGGGCGAGCGCTACCTCGGCACGGTCGTGAAGACGACCAACTTCGGCGCCTTCGTCTCCCTGCTCCCGGGCAAGGACGGCCTGCTCCACATCACCAAGCTCCGCGCCCTGGTGGGTGGCAAGCGCGTCGAGAACGTCGACGACGTCGTCTCGGTCGGCCAGAAGATCCAGGTCCAGATCGCGGAGATCGACGACCGCGGCAAGCTCTCGCTGGTGCCGGTGGTCGACGACGCCCCGGCCGAGTCCGAGGCAGCCGACGACGCGGCCGACGAGGCCGCGGACGCCGAGTGACCCTCGTGCCTCCAGAGA
>JBAUWD010000270.1:0-1732 GCA_049583575.1 Nocardioides sp. | reverse complement strand
GCGGGAAGCCGCTCTCGACCGCGGCCGAGAAGAAGCGCAGCCGGTGCCGCGACTGCCCCGCGTCGTACGACGAAGAGCTCTTCGAGCGACTGCGCGCGTGGCGCAAGGAGCGGGCCGACGAGGAGAGCGTGCCGGCGTTCGTGGTCTTCACCGACGCCACCCTGCAGCTGATCGCCGAGCAGCGACCGACCTCGCCGGCCGCCCTGCTCCGCATCAGCGGGGTCGGTCCGGCCAAGCTCGAGCGGTACGGCGACGGGTTGCTGGCGGTCGTCGGGTAACGGTTGCGAAAACTTCTCCCGAAATACCCACCAAATCGTTTGCTGCTTACGACCGGCCCCCGGTACCGTTCCTGCACGACGTCGATCCGCGCACATGGACTCCTGGCAAGGTCCGCGCCCGAGGCACCGAAGGAGGTGGCACGCATGAGCAACACCCTCAAGACCACGGCTCAGAGCCCGATCTCCGGCATGCCCGCGTATGGCCAGACCTCCGTCGCGCGTGCCGCCATTTCGGGTCTCGCCGGCGCCCAGGTGTCGACGTGTGCCCGTGTCCGCCACCTCGGCGTCATGGGCCTCACGACCGAGGGCGACTTCCCGGGGACCAGTGCCTGGAGACCACCGACCTGTTGACTTCACGACAGCCACCGGCAGCCTCCAGGCCGCGGAACCCGACACCGGGATCCGCGGCCTTTCTGATTTCCCGAACGACTTCCACACAAGCGATCAGGTCACAAGGAGGTGAAAGACATGACCATCACTGTTCTCGACCGCCGGGACGGGACCCCCGAGGCGCTGCCTGCGTCGCTCGGTGAGCTCCACGACGCGGCTGTCCAGGAGCCCGACGACCTGCTGCCGTGCCGAGTCAACGACTCGGAGCTGTGGTTCGCCGAGTCTCCTGCCGACGTCGAGTTCGCCAAGGCGCTCTGCCGGGACTGCCCGGTGCGGGACCTCTGCCTCAACGGTGCGCTGGAGCGGCGTGAGCCCTGGGGCGTGTGGGGCGGAGAGCTCTTCCTGCAAGGAGTGGTGATCCCCCGCAAGCGGCCCCGAGGCCGTCCGCGCAAGAACGAGCAGGCCGCGTAGTCGCCGGCCGGCACCTGTCCGACAACGAAAGCACTCTCTTGAACACTCACCAGAACGGAAACAAGCTGATGATGAGCAACCTCATGCACGAAGATCTCGCGCGCGCACAGATGGACGCGCGCCTGGGAGAGGCGCAGCAGCTCCGCCGCGGTCGCCAGCAGGCGGCGGCACGGCGGTTGAGTCGCAAGGCCGAGAAGGCCGCGCGACAGGCGCGTCTGGCCCTGGCCCGCGCCATCTGAGAGACACCGCCTTCGACCTGATCGCCGTGTTTCTGGAGCCCGGTACGACACTCGTCGTACCGGGCTCCTGCACGTTCCGGGCGCCCGCCGAGCGCGTAGCCTTGCGCGGGTGAGAACCTGCGACTTCTGCGGACGTCAGGCCGACGACGCCGAGACGCTGACGTGGGTCACGTCGGTGGAGAGCGGTCGCCGGCGCACCTACTGCGACGCGTGCGCGCGCGACCACCTGCGTGCCATCGAGGGCAAGCTCGACAGCGAGTGGTGGTGAGACCCCCGGAGCCGCCGCCTAGCCCCACGCGCAGCCGCAGTGGGGATGGCGCAGCCAGTCGCGGCGGGTGACCTCGAGGTCGCACGAGACGGTGACGCTCGCCGAGCGGAGCGCCGGTGGTCGGCCGTCGAGCCGGCGCACGACGT
>JBAUWD010000269.1:0-7427 GCA_049583575.1 Nocardioides sp. | reverse complement strand
GTGCCAGCCAGTCACCGCCGAGGTCGACGACCGTCGCGGCCGGCGGCGCCTCACCCTCCCCCAGGCCGGCGATGCGGCCGCCGTCGACGGCGACCCAGCCGTCCACCGAGGGGGACGTGGGGTCGGCCGCGCGCTCGCCGGTGATCAGCCGGGCGCGGCGGAGGACCAGGTCGTGCGGTGCGGGGGTCACAGCTTCTTGCCCGCCAGGGTCTGCAGGAAGTCGGTCCTCTTGTCGTTGGGCATCATCCGCTGCTGGAGGGTGAAGCCCTCCGCGGCGATCGCCCGATAGGTCTCGGCGTCCTCTGCGGTGACCGCGATGCTGCGGGTGACCATCGTGAACTTGGTCCCCGGGCGCGGGGCCTGGTTGCCGACGTTGATCTCCTCCGGCGCCAGACCGCCCCGCACCAGCGCGAGCGCGTCCGACGGCAGCTTGGCGATCACGAAGATCGTCTCGCCCGCGGCCCGGTCGCTCGCGCAGTACTCGAGCGTCTCGGCGATGCCGAGCACCGACGTCGGCACGCCCCGCGCGGCCTGCGGCAGGATCATCCGCTGCATGTCGTCGGCGGCGACCTCGTCGTTGCTGACGATCAGGCGGTTGGCGCCGAGCTGCCCGACCCAGGCGACGGTGACCTGCCCATGGATCAAGCGGTTGTCGATGCGCAGCTGACGGACGGCCATGCCGACTCCAAAGGTCTATACCACTGTGGAATAGACCACACGGTACGCCGCGGAGCGCACCTGTCAAGGACCCGGTGCCACGTCACCCCACCGTCAGGCGTCCTCGCTCGAGCCTCTCGTGCAGGAACTCCACGGCGGCGGGGTAGGCGTCGAGACGGTTGGCCCGGTTGGCGAGCCCGTGACCCTCGTCGCCGTACACCCGGAGCTCGCAGGCGACGCCCTTGGCGTCGAGGGCCGCCTTGATCTGCTCGGCCTCCGACAGCGGGACGCGTGGGTCGTTGGCGCCGTGGATCACGAACAGGGGCGCCACGATGTCGTCGAGGTAGGTGATCGGCGAGGCCCGGACGAGGAAGTCGCGGTCGTCGGCGAGCGTGCCGTACTCGCGCTCGCGGATCGCCCGGCGGTAGTCGGAGGTGTTCTCGAGGAACGTGACCAGCGACGAGATGCCCACGATGTCGACCCCGGCCGCCCAGCGCTCCGGCTGCATCGACACGCCCGCGAGCACCATGTAGCCGCCGTACGAGCCGCCCCAGAGCGCGCTCCGCTCCGGGTCGAGGCCGACGGCGGGCAGCCACTCGTGGATCGCGCCGAGGTCGGCGACCGAGTCGAGCCGGAGCTCCACGTCGTCCAGCGAGATCCAGCGCTTGCCGTAGCCGGCCGAGCCGCGCACGTTGGGGACCAGTACGTCGAAGCCGGCCAGCGCGAGCCCCTGGATCACCGGCGAGAAGATCCGGTTCGCCTCGGCCTCCGGGCCGCCGTGCACGTGCACCACGGACGCGCCGCTGCCGCCGGCGTACCGGAAGCAGGGGATCTGCTCGCCGTCGTGCGCCGGGATCCGGTGGACGGTCGGCGTCACGAGCCGGTCGCGGAGCTCGGGCGGCACCGTCTCCCGGCCGTCGACGAGCACGGTCGCGGCGCCGGTGGACGCGTCGACCCGCACGATCGACCCCGGGTCGGTCGGCGTCGTCGTGGTGAGGGCGAAGGCGGACGAGTCGGGGGCCCACACCAGGCTCACGGGCACCACGGGAGGCAGGTCGACGGCGACCCGTCGAGTGCCGTCGACGTCGTGGACGGCGAAGGTGTCGAGTCCGTCGACGTGGTGGCCGACCACGAGCGTCGTACCGTCCGGGGAGAGCCAGGCCTGCAGGTCGTGGTCGTCGTTCTCGACGAGGGTCGACCAGCCGACCCCGTCGCGCGAGAGCGCCAGGACCGCGTGGTGGTCGCGGTCGTGGTCGGAGGAGACCACCAACGCCCCGTCGTCGCGGGTCCACCCGGCCACGCGGTGGTCGGCCCGCTCGTCGGGGTCGGTCACCGGTACGACGACACCACCGGCCGCGACGGCCAGTGAGGTGGAGCCGGGCTGGAGGCTCACCGTGGTGACGGCGACCGACTCGCGGTCGTGGGACACCGTGGTCTCGGCGACGAATCCGCCGGCGTCGTAGGCCACCCGCTCGTCGCCGGTGCCCAGGTCGCGCACGACGACGTCCATGTCGACGCCGTTGCGCCGGTTGGTGCCGTAGACGACCGCGTCGGCGGTGACGTCGAGCAGGTGGTGCAGGTGGGCCGGGTCGTGGACCAGCGGCGTCAGCCCGTCGAGCCCCACCGGCAGGGTCGTTGCCGAGCCACCTTGCGAGCGAGCCCGCTGCGGTCTCGCTGCGGTGCTCGCGTCCCGGCTGACGTCGGGACGCGAGGGTCGTGGTTCGAGGTCGAGCGTCGACAGCTGCCAGTTCTCGTCGCCGCCCTGGTCGTGCTCGACGACCACCTGGCGCCGGCCCGGGACGTAGCGGCCGTTGCACCGAGACGGCAGGTCGGTCAGCGCCGTGACACTCGCGTCGGTCGCGATCTCGACCAGCTGGAGGCTGCCGAGCTCGTCGTGGGCGGCCAGCACCCGGCCGTCGGCGTCGAGGTCGAGGGCGACCCAGGTGCGGAGGTCGAGCAGGGCCCGGAGAGCGTCGGAGGCGGTCGTCACGAGTGCTCAGGCCAGACGGCGGGCGCCGACCACCCTCAGGCGAGCGACAGGAACAGGCGCTCCATCCGCTTCACGTCGAGCTGCTCCCCACCGGAGTCGGTGGTGATGCACTGGCGCAGCCCGGACGCGATCACCGCGAAGCCGGCCCGGTCGAGAGCCTTGGACACGGCGGCGAGCTGGGTGACGACGTCCTCGCAGGGACGGCCCTCCTCGAGCATCCGGACGACGCCGTCGAGCTGGCCGCGCGCCCGCTTGATCCGGTTGATCACCGGCTGCATCTCGTCCGCCGGCAGGTCCATCACGATCCCGTCTCGGCGGTCGCGACCTCACGGCGTACGGCGTCCATGTCGAGGCCGCGGACGGCCTCGATCAGCTGGCCGAGTGCCTGCTCCGGCAGCGCACCGGCCTGCCGGAAGACGAGGATGCCGTCGCGGAACGCCATCAGCGTCGGGATCGACGTGATCTGCAGGGCGCCGGCCAGGCCCTGCTCCGCCTCGGTGTCGACACTGGCGAAGGTCAGGTCGCCGTGCGTCTCGCTGGCCTTCTCGTAGATCGGGGCGAACATGCGGCACGGGCCGCACCAGGACGCCCAGAAGTCGACGAGGACGATGCCGTCGCCGGTCACCGTCTTCTCGAAGGTGTCCTCGGTCAGGGTCATGGTGGCCATCGGGAACCTCTCTCTCCGTGTGAACTATACCCCTGGGGGTGTTACAGTTACGACACCGATACCCCCTGTCGTATTCCCGGAGGAATCTCGATGTGTCATCCCGTCCGCTGCCGGATCTGTGGCAACACCACCTGGGCCGGATGCGGCCAGCACGTCGCGCAGGTCAAGGCGATGGTGCCGAGCGACCTGTGGTGCAGCCGCCAGCACACCGCCGAGGAGCGCGCTGCGGCCGGGGGAGGCGGCTGGCTCTCCCGGATGCTCGGTCGTTGAGGCGCAGCGATCCTTCAGTCGGCGAGCGCCTGGAGCACCTCGACCCGGTTGCCATGGGGGTCGCTGACGTGGAAGCGCCGATAGCCGTCGAACGTGTCCCGCTGGCTCCAGTCCGGGTCACCACCCGCCCGTAGGACCGCCTCCGCGGTGACCTCCAGGTCGTCGACGACGAACGCCGGATGGGCCTTGCGGGCCGGCACGAAGGGGTCCTCGACGCCCACGTGCAGCTCCGCAGCCACCCCACCGTGGGCGTCGTACGCGCGGAACCAGGCGCCGCCGCGCGATCGGAGCTCGGCCGGCTTCTCGACCTCGGTCAGCCCGAGTCCGTCGACGTAGAACCGTCGGACCGCGCGCTCACCACCGGGTGGGCACGCGACCTGCACGTGGTGGAGCCGGACTGTCATCGCGAGCCTGCGCTCGCCGCGACCTGCGCGACCACGAACACCCGCCGGAAGGGCAGCACCACTCTCCCGTCGCGCTCCGGGTAGGCCGCGCGGAGCCGCCTCCTGAACTCCGCCTCGAACCCCGGGCGCAGGTCGTCGGGCAGCGCCTGGAGCGTCGGACGTGCGCCGGTCCCCGACACCCACGCGAAGACCGGGTCGGCGCCGGTGAGGACGTGGAGGTACGTCGTCTCCCAGGCGTCGACGCGGCAGCCCAGGGCGGCCAGCGCCTCGAGATAGACCGCCGCGTCGTGGCTGCTCGGCACCGCGACGCCGCGGGTGTGGACGTCGTACGGCGGCTCGGCGGCGAGGTCACGGCGGATGGTGTGGCTGGGCTCCTCGAAGTTCCCCGGCACCTGGAACGCGAGCCAGCCGCCGACCCGCACCCGACCCACGAGGGCGGGCAACAGGTCGAGGTGGCCGGGCACCCACTGCAGGGTGGCGTTGGAGACGAGGACGTCGACCGGGTCGGCGTCGCCCACCCAGGCGGTCAGGTCGCCGACCGCGAACGTGATCGTCGGATCGACCGCCTGCGCCCTCTCGATCATCTCGGGGCTCGAGTCGAGGCCGCGCACGTCCGCCTCGGGCCAGCGGGCGCGCAGCAGGGTGGTGAGGTTGCCGGGGCCGCAGCCGAGGTCGACCACGGTCCCGGGGGACTCCGCGCCGACCCGGGCGAGGAGCTCGACGAAGGGACGGCCGCGCTCGTCGGCGTACGTCAGGTAGTGCTCGGGGTCCCAGGTGTGCGGCATCGGCGACTCTCCACAACTCTCTTGACGTCAAGATATCCAGTGTCGAGGCCACTCCTCTTGATGTCAAGAATCTCGACTGGCCCTAGACTGCGGCGGGTGCGAGACGAGGTGGACGAGCTGATCGAGGCCTGGGGCCGCGAGCGCGGCGACCTCGACCTGGCACCGGTGGCCGTCTTCAGCCGGATCAGCCGGCTGGCGCGACGCCTCGACCTGGCCCGGCGCGCCGCGTTCGCCAGCCACGGGATCGAGCAGTGGGAGTTCGACGTGCTGGCCGCGCTGCGGCGTACGGGCGAGCCGTACGAGCTGTCGCCCGGGCGCCTCCTGCGCGCCACGCTGGTGACCAGCGGCACGATGACCAACCGCGTCGACCGGCTGAGCGCCCGCGGCTACGTCGAGCGCTACGCCGACCCGGACGACCGCCGTGGGGTGATCGTGCGGCTGACGGCCGAGGGCAAGCAGGCTGTCGACGCCGCGTTCACGGCCCTGCTGGAGGCCGAGCACGCCCTACTGGAGGACCTCCCGGAGCGCGACCGTCTCAAGCTCGCCGCCCTGCTCCGCACGCTCCTCGCGCCGTACGCCGACTGAGCCTCACGCCGAGTCGGCACAAAGAGGCATCGGATTCACGCCGACTCGGCAGAAAGAGGCATCGGATTCACGCCGAGTCGTCATGAGCCGACTCGGCGAGCTACTCGACGACCTCGGCCGCCTCGAGCCACTCGGTCTCGAGCGCCTCGCGCTCGGCGGCGAGCTCGGTGAGCGCGCGGGACAGCTCCGCGAGCTGCTCGGGGTCCGAGGCGTGCCCCAGCACCTCGGCGTTCAGCTCGGCCTCCCGGGCTGCGGCCTGCTCGAGCTGCCGCTCCACCCGCGCCAGCACCTTGCGGGCGGCCCGCTCCTCGGCGCTGCCCGCGCGCGCCGTACGCCGAGTCGGCACGTGACGACTCGGCGCGATTTCGGCGTCTGTCTGCGCCGACTCGACGCGATCCGGCTGCTCCTTCGCGCCGACTCGGCGGGCGAGGTACTCGTCGACGCCGCCGGGCAGCATCGAGATCTGTCCGTCGTCGAGCAGGGCGTACGTCGCGTCGGTCACCCGCTCCAGGAAGTAGCGGTCGTGGGAGACCACCACCAGCGTGCCGGGCCAGTCGTCGAGGAAGTCCTCCAGCACGTTGAGCGTCTCGATGTCGAGGTCGTTGGTCGGCTCGTCGAGGAGCAGCACGTTGGGCTCGGTGAGCAGCAGCCGGAGCAGCTGGAAGCGCCGGCGCTCGCCACCGGACAGGTCGCCGAGCCGCGCGGTCAGCCGGTCGCCGGTGAAGCCGAAGCGCTCGAGCAGCGCGGACGCCGTCACCTCGCCGGTCGTCGTCCGGGCGACGCGGCGCACGGACTCGACGCTGTCGAGCACGCGGGCCTCGGGATCCAGGTCGTCGAGCGCCTGCGTGAGGTGCTGGAGCGCCACGGTGCGACCGTGCTTCACCCGACCGGCAGAGGGCGCCAGCGTGCGGTCGAGCAGGGCGAGCACCGAGGACTTCCCGGCGCCGTTGACGCCGACGATCCCGACCCGGTCGCCGGGACCGAGGCGCCACGTCGCGTGCGAGAGCAGCTGCCGCTCGCCGCGGCTGAGGTCGACGTCCTCCACGTCGAGGACGTCCTTGCCCAACCGCTGGGTGGCGAAGCGCTGGAGCTCGAGCCGGTCGCGTGGCGGCGGCTCGCCGTCGATCAGGGCCGCGGCCGCATCCAGCCGGAACTTCGGCTTGGACGTGCGTGCGGGTGCGCCGCGCCGCAGCCAGGCGAGCTCCTTGCGCACCAGGTTGCGGCGCCGCAGCTCGGTCGCGGCGGCCTGCCGCTGCCGCTCCGCCTTGGCGAGGACGAACGCTGCGTACCCACCGTCGTAGCTGTCGACGACCCCGTCGTGCACCTCCCACGTCTGCTGGCAGACCGCGTCGAGGAACCAGCGGTCGTGGGTCACCACGACCAGCGCCGACGGCAGGCCCGCGAGGTGCTCGGCCAGCCAGGCGACGGCCTCGACGTCGAGATGGTTCGTGGGCTCGTCGAGGACGACGAGGTCGTGCTCGTCGAGGAGCAGCGCGGCCAGGGCGCACCGGCGCCGCTCACCACCGGACAGCCCGACCACCGCCCGGTCGAGCTCGACGCCGACGAGGAGCTCGGTGACGATCTCGCGCGTCCGCGGGTCGGCCGCCCACACATGGTCCGGGCTGCCGGCGAGGACGGCGTCGCGCACCGAGTGGGTGTCGTCGAGGGTGTCGCCCTGGTGCAGGTAGCCGATCGCGATCCCCCGTGTCATCGAGACCCGGCCGTCGTCGGGCGGCTCCTGCCCGGTCAGCACCTGCAGGAGCGTGGTCTTGCCGTCACCGTTGCGGCCCACCACGCCGACCCGCTCCCCCTTCGAGACGCCGAGCGACACGTCCGTCAGCAGCGGTCGCACGCCGTACGCCTTGGAGACCCGTTCCAGGTTGACCAGGTTGCTCACGGGCTGCTCACCGCTGCACCACGTGGGCGCCGGCGACGGGCCCGTGCGCGACGAGTACGACGCGCCCCGCACCGCCGGACGAGAGGCTCGCGGCGACCTGGCGGGCCTGGCCGGCGGACTCGCACAGGAACACGCAGGTCGGTCCCGAGCCCGAGACGAGCCCGCGCAGGGC
>JBAUWD010000268.1:0-6634 GCA_049583575.1 Nocardioides sp. | reverse complement strand
ACCCCGGCTGCTCGAGTCGCTCGCCGGTCGCTCCGCGGTCGCCGGCCCGGCGCGCCCGTGGCTGGCCACCAGCACGTCGTACACCCGGGCGCTGCGCGCCCTCTCGCTACGCCGGGCGGACGCGGCCTACGACACCGAGGAGCATCTCGCCGACCTCGTGCTCGCCGCCGACCCCGAAGCCGTCGCCGACCTGCGGGCGAAGGCGCTCGCCCCGCTCTCCGAGCTCACCCCGGCGAGCCGCGAGAAGCTCACCGAGACCCTCCGCGCCTGGCTCCTCCACCAGGGCCGCCGCGACGACGTCGCGGCCGCGCTCTTCGTGCACCCGCAGACCGTGAGGTACCGCATGGGGCAGCTGCGCGAGCTGTACGGCGACCGGCTCGAGGACCCCGACACCATCCGCGACCTCACCATCGCGCTCGCGTGAGCGGGGACGCTCGCCGGCCGCACCCCGCACGTGGCCCGCGAGGGGTCTTGTCGGTGCCTCCGGGCGGGCGTAGCGTCTCGGGCGCACGAGGAGGACCCATGACCCACCGCTCCTACCGCCCGGGTGCGGCCGCCGCCGTACTCGTCACGGCCATCGCACTTCTGTGCACGTCCGGCCCGGTCCTCTCGACGGCCTCCGCGACACCCCACGTCGCTCCGCGCACGACGCTCAAACCGGGGAAGTGGACGCCCCTCGGCCTGACCACACAGGCCGGCACGCCGGCGGTGTGGCAGAGCCCTTCCCGCACCACCTACATCCTCTGGAAGAGACTCCTGAGCGGCAACGACTCGACGTACGAGATCGCCGGGGTGAGCGCCAAGGGCAAGGTGTCTGCTCCCGCAGACGTCTTCAAGAGCGCCCACTGGGCGAGCCTGAGCGGTGCGCCGACCCTGGTTGCAGCCGGCTCCCACCCCCTGGTCGTCTTCAACGGGACCAAGGGCACCTCCGGCATGTACCACGCCGGATGCGTGTACGGGGCGCTCGACGACGCCAGCCCGTGGACCCCGCAACCCTGGGTCCTCTCGGGGGACTGTGCCAACCCGGTCGGGCCGGGGGCCGAGGACAAGAACGGCGTGCTGGCAGCGGCATGGCCGGGCGGATGGAGCACGGGTCACGGAGTGGAGTACCGGATCGGGACCACGTCGTACCCTGCGGGCACCGACTCCCGGATCGGTGTCCCCCTGGGCGTCGGGGTCGGCAAGGTCGGCATCGCGGCCGACACCGCGGGCAACGACCACTTCTGGGTGGGCTGGACCGAGACGGACAACGCCAAGTCGAGCAAGAACGGCTACTACGTCAAGGACGTCACGGCGGGTTCCGCCAGCCGCAAGATGCCGGGGACCGGCACCCTGTCGGTCAGCCCCCATCTGGGCGTGTTCGCCAACCTCGCGATGACGAACCGCGGCGCCCACGGCGGGGTGTACGTCGCCGCCTGCACCAACACCAACACCTGCACCCTGAAGCTGTGGCGGGTCGGAGCCCGCAAGGCCGTGACCGTCCCTCACTCGAAGGACGCGGCGGACGTCGGCATCTCGCCCGGACCGGGAGGTCGCATCTGGGTGTCGTGGTACGGGTTCGACAACAAGGTGCGGGTCACTCGGAGCAACGCCGCGGTCACCCACTTCGGCCGGGTTCGTACGTTCAGGACGCCGTGCTTCGAGAACGGCGACCTCGGCCTGAGCGGTGGCTCGTCGCCCCGCCTGGTCGTGGCCATGCAGTGCGTGAACAAGAAGACGAAGATCGCCGAGTACGTCACGGAGACGACGGCCGCGCTGAGCCTCAAGGCGAGCGCCAAGACCGTCAAGAAGGGCAAGAAGGTCACCTTCACCGTCTCTGACGCCGGTGACCCGGTCTCGGGCGCCAAGGTGACCTTCGAAGGTCACTCGGGCAAGACGAACTCGCACGGGAAGGTCACCCTGAAGGCCGTCACCACCGGCAAGGCGAAGGCCAAGGCCACCGACCACGGCTATGCGGCGGCCACGGTCACGATCAAGGTCACCTGACCGTCGCAGACGCCGTCACAGAACGGAGTAGGCCGCCTGCCCGGCGACGACGGTGAGCGCGACGGGCATCGTCCGCAGCGCGTCCGCGGCGGACGCGGTGTCCGGATGGGTGGCCAGCGGGTCGGCGTCCAGCAGCACCAGGTCGGCCGGCATACCGGCATGGAGCGTGCCGCGGCCGTCGACGCTGGCGGCCAGCGCCTCACGCGGCGTCAGTGCCTGCTCGGGGTGCCAGGGCGGCCGCTCGTCGGCACTTCGGTGCACGGCGGCGGCGATCGCGAGCCAGGGATCGAGTGGTGACACCGGCGCGTCGGACCCGAACGCGAGCGTCACCCCCGCGTCGGCCATCCAGCGGAAGGCGAAGCACCGCTCCGCCCGGTCCGGCCAGCACAGCTCGGTCAGGTCGCGGTCGTCCAGCAGATGGGCCGGCTGCACGCTGGCGCGCACTCCCAGCCGGGCCATCACGGACACCGCCTTGCGGCGTACCAGCTGGGCGTGCTCGATCGATCCCGCCGCTCCCGTGGCGTCGTACGCCGCCAGCGCCTCGTCCAGTGCCCGGTCGCCGATCGCGTGGGTCGCGACCTCGAGCCGGTGGCTGTGCGCGAGGTCGAGCAGGCGGGTCAGCTCGGCGGTCGTCTGGTTGGGTGCGCCGGAGCCGGACCCGTCGGCGTACTCCTCGCAGCACCATGCCGTGCGGGTGTTGAGCGAGCCGTCCGAGATGATCTTGAGCGGACCCATGGTGATCGTCTCGGGAGAGCCGGGGAGCGGGTCGCCGGTGCGCAGCCCGGCGTCCACCACGGCCTGGAGCCCGTCGGCGTACGTCGCGACCCGCACGCGGACGGGCGAGTCCCGGGGCTCCCAGTCGGCGGCCGTGGCACCGCGCTCGAGGTCGACCAGCCCGACGATGCCGAGCGAGGCGGCCCGGTCGAGGGTGCGGCGGTACGCCGCCGGGGAGAGGTCGGGGGCCAGGATCGTGTCGATCCGCGTGTAGGCCTCGTACCACTCGTTCTCGAGCACGACCCCCTCGCGCGGGTCGAGCCCGAGTGCGTCCAGGGCACGCGAGTTGAGCCAGGCGTGGTGGGCGTCGCCCGCGATCAGGACGACCGGGTGGTCCGGCGCGACCTCGTCGAGCCGGGCGACGGTCGGCTGCTCGGCCCACAGCCCGGTGCGATGGCCGCGGCCGACGAGCGGTCCGGGGTGGTCCGCGAGCCGTTCGCGCACCCGCGCGAGCGCTTCGTCCGGCGAGACCGTCCCGGCCAGGTCGAGCCGGTCGGCCAGGGCTGTCCACTGGGCGAGGTGGACGTGATGGTCCCACAGGCCCGGGATCGCCCACCGCCCCTGCGCGTCGTACTCCTCGATGCCGGCCGGCCGGTCGAGCGCATGCCCGATCTCGCGGATCGTCCCCTGCTCGACCAGGACGTCCACCGGCCCCACCCAGCTCCGCCCCCTCCGCAGCTCCACCACCCGGACGTCTCGGAGAAGGAAGTCGGCCACGCGCTCACGTTAGAGGCGGACTTCCGGATACTCCATGACGAGATGGTCGTGAATTGGCCCGAATCACAGCCATCTCGTCATGGACTACCGGGCGATCACACGTGACGGCGGGACTGGACGATCCGGAAGCGGGAGGCCACGTAGGCGCCGTCGGTGTACGACGCGTTGGCGGCGGGGTTGGCGCCGGTGCCGTGGAAGTCGGAGTACGCCGCCGACTGGTTGACGAAGACCCCGCCGAGGAGGTTCTCGCTGAGCGCCACCCCTGCGTCGAGCGCGGCGTCCCGCGCCTGCCCGATCACGTCGTCCGACGTCGAGTACACCGACGCGGTCATCGCGCCGCGGTCACGCACGGTCGAACGGAACAGCGCGATCGACTCGTCGGTGCCCGACGTGGAGATCAGGTACGCGACGGGTCCGAAGCACTCGGACCCGTAGACGGCGGAGTCGGCGGACGTCAGGCCGATCAGGGTCGGCGTCCGCACCGTCGCGTCGGGGTACGACGGATGGGTCACCATCCGCGAGGCGACGTACACCTCGCCCTGCGAGCCGGCGTCCTCGAGCCGGGCCAGCACGCCGGGGTTCACCACGCCGCCGAGGATTTCGACGGCCCGCGCGTCGTCGCCGAGCATCCGGTCGAGGGCCGCACCGATCCCGGCCGCCACCTCCGCCGGCGTCTTCGTCCCCTCGTCGGTCTCGATGCCGGCGGCCGGGAGGTAGACGTTCTGGGGCGCCGTGCACATCTGGCCGGTGTAGAGGGCGAACGAGAACGCGAGGTTCTGGCACATCGCCGTGAAGTCGGAGGTCGAGTCGAGGACGACGGTGTTGACCCCGGCCTTCTCGGTGAAGACCGTCGCCTGGCGCGCGTTGGCCTCCAGCCAGTCGCCGAAGGCGTTGCCTCCGGTGAAGTCGATGAGCCTCACCTCGGGCCGCACGGCGAGGGAGGACGCCAGCCGGTCCGCCGGCTCCTCGGCCGCCAGCATCACGAGGTGGGGGTCGAAGCCCGCCTCGGCCAGCACCTCCTGGCAGACCTGCACGGTGATCGCCAGCGGCAGCACGGCCGACGGGTGCGGCTTCACGACGACGGGGTTGCCGGTGACCAGCGACGCGAACAGGCCGGGCCAGGAGTTCCACGTCGGGAAGGTGTTGCACCCGATCACCAGCGCCACGCCGCGCGGCACCACGGTGAACGTCTTCTCCATCCGCAGCGGCACCTTGCCGGGCTTCTCCCACAGCGCCGTGCGCGGCGTCCGCGTCATCTCCACCCAGGCGTACGCGATCGCCTCGAGCGCCCGGTCGAGCGCGTGGGCACCGCCGGCCTGGAACGCCATCACGAACGCCTGGCCGCTCGTGTGCTGCACGGCGTTGGCCAGCTCGAAGACGCGGCCGTGGAGCCGGTCGAGGATCTCGATGCACACGCCCACCCGAGTCTCGGGGCCGGCGTCGCGCCAGGCCCGCATGCCGGCGCCGGCCGCTGCGAGCAGGGCGTCGACGTCGGTGACGCGGGGGTAGGAGACACCGAGGTCGAAGCCGTACGGCGAGCGCTCGGTGGAGACGACCCCGTCGCTGCCCGCCGTGTCGAGCGGGAACGGCGTGCCGAGCCACGCCTCGAACGCGGCCTTCCCCTCGGCGGCCGCCGACTCGCCGTACACCCGCGGGGACGGCGACTCGTCGAACGCGGAGTGGTACGCGCGGGTCGCGCTGGCGGCCACCGCCGCGTCGAGGCGCTCGCGGTGCTTGTCGAGGTAGGCGGAGGAGCTCACCCGGCCAGCCTGCCGGGTGTGACATCGCCACGCAAACGTGCGCCGGTCCCGTCACACGCCGAGCCGCGGGGTCGCGCTGGGTAGGTTGGACCCATGAGTGTACGGGGGCTCGTGGTGGCGCTCCTCTGCGGCCTGGTCGGCCTGGGCGGGGGAGCGCTCGTGTCGTACGCCGTCCAGCCGCACCCGACGACGTCCGCGGCCTCTGCTCTCCCCGTCCCGGCGTACTCCCCCAGCGTGCCGATCGACGTCCCGACGGAGAGTCCCTACGCGAAGGACATCCGCTACCCCGCGCTGTCTCCCAACCTCAGGCTCCCGGTCGTGCACACCATCTCCAACCACCTGGCCAGCTGGACCTACCACGTGCCGGAGGGCTGGCAGGCGTACGCCGTCTGCGCACCGACGGACCACTGCAAGCCGCCCATGACCGCCGACACGCCGCTGCGGCCGGGCCAGGTCGACCACCAGCCGGAGGTGCGCTTCCGGCCGCCCGACGAGCCGCTGATCGGCGGCTACAGCCTGCGGGTGCGCGTGCTCGACAACACCATGGCCTTCAACCCCGGGATGATGAAGAGCACCAAGATCCAGGGCTTCCGCCAGGCCTTCACCGACTTCAGCATCATCAAGCAGGGGCCGGACTCCGTGTACTTCGAGTACCGCGACGAGCACAGGAACCTCCATCGCTTCAACTACTTCCAGTGGTTCGCGGTGGAAGGCGACGCCACGGCGACGCTGGAGATGTCGGTCGCCGGTCGGGAGGCCGACGTACCCGGCCTCGAGGCGCTGTTCCTCCGGTTCGCGGACGACGTCCTGGGAACCACCGCGCACGGGCACTGACGCGCGTCAGCCCAGCAGATGGGTGCGGACGGACCCCAGCACGGTCCGCGCGGTCGCCAGGTCGTCGCTGCGCACCTGGACCCACATCAGCCGGGCCGCGGTCACCAGCACCGCCCGCTCGATGATGACCGCACCGGAGCAGCCGGTCGAGGTCACGGTGAGCGTGGGGTCGCCGGACGTGCTCCGCACCGGCTTCCCCTCCTTGGCGCACTTGTGCTGAGGGAGGTGGGTCGGGAGCTTGTCCTCCGGCATCAGCCCGACGAAGACGCCCTGGCCCGAGGTCGTCCAGTCGGGTCGGTCGCCGACCGAGAGGGCGGCCTCGCCGAAGGTGGTGTCCGGCGGGTTCCAGCCCGACGGCGACACCTCGTGGTCCCACCCACGCGGCACGGTGACCGAGAGGAACCCCGACTGGTCGGTATGGGTGACCTCGGTGTGGGTGCCGCGCCAGAGCGCGAACCCGCCCGCCGCACCGGCCAGGAGAAGGACGGCCGCGAGTGCGGCCGCCGGCCACCGTCCACGACGCTTCGGCGGCACCGGATCGGGCAGGTCGGCCGCCTCCGGCA
>JBAUWD010000267.1:0-6863 GCA_049583575.1 Nocardioides sp. | reverse complement strand
GGGCGGTCGCGAGGTCGGCGTGCTCCGCCACGGCCTCCTGGATGGCGTCGCGCGCGGCGCTCATCGTGAGGTACATGTTGGTGCCGGTGTCGCCGTCCGGCACGGGGTACACGTTGAGCGCGTCGATCTCCTCCCGCGCCTCGGCGAGCGCGTCGACCGCGACGTCCACGAAGCGCTGGACGACACCGACCTCGATGCCGCCGGTCGGTGCTTCCATGGCCTGCCTCGTGCTCGGTGGATCCCGGGGCGAGTGTCCCGGTCGCGGAGGCTGTCAGGCTAGTCCGGCCCACTCCCGCTGATTCGTGCGAGTGCCGGTCCGTCGGATATTCTCTCCAGGTTGCCCGGTGTGTGCGGGCTCGATCCGTCTTCGACTTCAGGAGTGACCCGTGGCTGCCGTCTGCGACATCTGCGCCAAGAAGCCGGGCTTCGGCAACAACCGGCCGTGGTCCCGGAAGATCACCAAGCGCCGCTTCGACCCCAACATCCAGCGCGTCCGCGCGACGGTCGACGGCACCCGCAAGCGCCTCAACGTCTGCACCGGCTGCCTGAAGGCCGGCAAGGTCACCCGCTGACCCACCCGTCTCGCACGCCCCGGATGCCGCTGGTGTCCGGGGCTTCGTGATGCCGGCTCAGAAGTGCGTCCAGCCGGTCGGGCCGTCGTAGGGCGCGTCGTCGACGGTGACGCCGGAGCCCTCGGAGACCGAGCCGACGACGAGCCAGCCCTCGGGAACGGCGTCGGGGAAGGTCGCGAGCAGGGCGTGGTCGTCGCCACCGCCGAGGACGAACTGCAACGGGTCCGCTCCGAGAGCCGCACCCACCGCCTGCAGTGGCTCCGGGACCTCGAAGGCGTCACGGCGTACGTCGATCGCCACGCCGGAGGCCTCCGCCAGGTGTCGGGCCTCGGCCAGCAGCCCGTCGGAGATGTCGATCATCGACGTCGCGCCGGCGGCCGCGGCGACCGGCCCCGCGTCGTACGGCGGCTCGGGGCGTCGGTAGGCCTCGACCAGGACGCGCGGCGACCGGAAGCCACGCCCGAGGACGGCGAACCCTCCCGCCGCCCACCCCTGCCGTCCGCACAGCGCGAGCACGTCTCCCGCCTCCGCGCCGGAGCGCAGCACCGGCGCCTGCCGGCACGAGCCGAGCACGGTCACCGCGATCACCAGCGAGTCCGCCGAGGTGAGGTCGCCCCCGACCACGCTGGCACCCACCAGGGCACACTCCTCGGCGAAGCCCTCGGCGAACTCCAGCGCCCACTGTGCGGGCAGGTCGCCCGGCGCGGCGAGGCCGATCGTCAGCGAGTGGGCGCGTCCGCCCATGGCGTTGACGTCGGACAGGTTCGCGGCCGCCGCCCGGTGCCCGATGTCGGCGGCGGAGGCCCACTCACGGCGGAAGTGCCGGCCCTCCACCAGGACGTCGGTGGACACCACGACGTGACCGTTGCGGATCCGCAGCACCGCCGCGTCGTCTCCGGGACCGACCAGCACCTGCTCGCCCTGCGGGAACACGTCGGCGAGCCTGGCGATGAGCGGGAACTCCCCCGCCTCGGACACGGAGGCGTCACCTGGGAACGACATGGACCCATCCCACCAGATCGGGCGCCGTCGGCGGGCCTCCGCCGGTGGCCGACCTGTCGAGCGCCGTGGGGTGCGCGGTACGTTGTCCGCGGCATCGTCCCGACACCGGAGGAGACAGACCATGGTCGTCCAGGCGTACATCCTGATCCAGACCGACGTGGGCAAGGCCGCCGATGTCGCGCGCGCCATCGCCGCCGTGAAGGGCGTGACCCTGGCCGAGGACGTCACCGGGCCGTACGACGTGATCGTCCGGGCCGAGGCCCGCAACGTCGACGAGCTGGGGAAGCTGGTCGTGTCCAAGGTGCAGAACCTCGACGGCATCACGCGCACCCTCACCTGTCCCGTCGTCCACATCTGACTTGGCCGGAACCCACCGGCGCCCGCGCCCCTGGCCGTGCACGGCCCGGGGCGCGCGTGTCTTCGCCTGCGTGGCTCTCGGCCTGGTGCTCGCGGCCTGCGGCAAGGAGCCGGTGTCCATCCCCACCTCGCGGCTGAGCACGGCCGACCAGGCCCGCTGCCAGCGGGTCACCGACGCGCTGCCGAGGACCGTCGCCGGCCAGTCACGACGCAAGACCCAGCCGGCCGAGGCGCTGGGTGGGGCCTGGGGCGACCCCGCGATCGTTCTGCAGTGCGGTGTCGGCGTCCCCGCCGGCTTCTCGAAGAGCGCCGCCTGCACGGAGGCCGACGGCGTCGGGTGGTTCGTCCCCGACAGCCGGGTCGCCGACCAGTCCGCCGATGTCGTGATGGCGAGCGCGGGCTACCGCCCCGTGGTGCAGGTGACGGTGCCCGCGTCGTACCGTCCGGCGGGGCTGGCGGCCGCGATGGTCCAGCTCGCTCCGGTGGTCAAGCAGTACACCCGGCTGGTCCACCCCTGCCACTGACCCCCTGTCGGGTCAGCGCAGGCCCGTCGTACGACGGAGCGCGAGCCGGATCAGCCGGTCGACCAGCGCCGGGTAGTCGAGTCCGCTGGCGGCCCACATGCGGGGGTACATCGAGGTGGGCGTGAAGCCCGGCATGGTGTTGATCTCGTTGACCACGACGGACAGGTCGGGCATCACGAAGAAGTCGACCCGCGCGAGGCCCTCGGCCCCGATCGCCTCGAAGGCCCGCACCGCCATCTCCCGCAGCTCGGTCGCGACCTCGTCCGGCAGGTCTGCCGGTACGTCCAGCTCGGTGTGCTCCTCGGGCAGGTACTTGGCGGCGAAGTCGTAGAACTCGTGCTCGCCGCCGACCCTGATCTCGGCGGGGACGCTCGTCTCCGGCGTCCCGTCGAGTGCCTCCAGCACGCCGCACTCGACCTCGCGGGCCCCGATCGCCGCCTGCTCGACCAGCGCCTTGGGGTCGTGCCGGTGTGCCTCCTCGATCGCGGAGTCGAGCTCGGAGGCGTCGTGGACCTTGGAGATGCCCATGCTCGACCCGGCCCTGGCCGGCTTCACGAACAGCGGGAACCCGAGGTCCGCCACCCGATGACGTACGCCGTCGGGGTCGCGGTACCACTCGCGCGCGCTCACGGTGACGGCCGGCATCACCGGCAGCCCGGCGGCCTCCAGCACGAGCTTGGCGTAGGCCTTGTCCATCCCCACGGCGCTGGCGAGCACGCCGGCACCGACGTAGCGCACGCCCGCCATCTCGAACATCCCCTGGATGGTGCCGTCCTCGCCCCACGGGCCGTGCAGCAGCGGGAACACGACGTCGACCTCGCCCAGCGTGTGCGGCGGCTGCGAGGGCTCGTGCACGACCAGGTCGGTACTGTCGGTCTCGCGGAGCAGCGCGATGGACGCGCGGTCGCCGTCGACGCTCGGGAGCTGACCGTGGCCCTTGATCTGCAGGCGCTCGGGGTCGCCCGACTCGAGCACCCAGCGGCCGTCCGTCGCGATGCCGATCGGGATCACGTCGTACGACGAGCGGTCGATGGCGTCGAGCACGCTGCCGGCGGTGACGCAGCTGATGGCGTGCTCGCTGGAGCGGCCGCCGAAGACGATCGCCACGCGGGGCTTGCGTTGCTCGGTCATCGCGCCGACCCTACCGGTGGGCGGGCGCCGTACCCTCGGAGCCATGAGCGAGCGCCGTCCCTGGTCCCCCGCCACCACCGCCGTCACCGCGGGACGCCCCGAGCACAGCCCGGACGCGCCCCTGAACGCACCGATCACGATGGCGTCGACGTACGTCGCGACCGGCGAGCTGGAGTACGGCCGCTACGGCAACCCCACCTGGACGGCGTTCGAGGAGGCGCTCGGCGCGCTCGAGGGCGGTCGGTGCCTGTCGTTCGCCTCGGGCCTGTCCGTCGTCGCGACCGTGCTCGACCTCGTGGGGCACGGCGCCACCGTGGTCGCACCCAGGCACGCCTACAACGGCACCGTCATGCAGCTGGCCGACCTCGAGGCCCGCGGTCGCGTCTCGGCCCACCTGGTCGACGTCACCGACACCGACGCGGTCGTCAAGGCCTGCGACGACGCGGCGCTGGTCTGGCTCGAGTCGCCGACCAACCCCGCGCTCGAGGTCGCCGACATCGCGGCGATCGCGACCGCGGCCCACGACTCCGGCGCCTACGTGGTGGTCGACAACACCTTCGCCACTCCCCTCCGGCAGCGGCCCCTGACGATGGGCGCCGACCTGGTCGTCCACTCGGCCACCAAGTACCTCTCCGGCCACGCCGACGCCGTGCTCGGCGCCGTGGTCGTCACCGACGACCAGCTGTACGACGTGCTGAAGGGCCGGCGTGACCTGATCGGCGCGATCCCCGGCACGCTCGAGGCCTGGCTCGCCCTGCGCGGGATCCGCACGCTCCACCTCCGGCTCGACCGGGCGGAGAGCAACGCCATCGAGCTGGCCCGCCGGCTCGGCGAGCACCCCGCGGTCGAGGAGGTGCGCTACCCCGGCTTCGGCGGCATCGTGTCCGTCGTACTCATCGGAGGCGGCGACGCCGCCGACCTCCTGACGCGCGCGACGTCCCTGTGGGTGCACGCGACGTCGCTGGGAGGTGTCGAGTCGACCTTCGAGCGCCGGCGCCGCTGGACGTCCGAGCCCGCGACCATCCCCGACGGACTGGTCCGGCTGAGCGTCGGCATCGAGGACGTCGATGACCTGTGGGACGACCTGGCGGCCGCCCTCGGATCGCTCACCTGAGCGCCGAGTCGTCATAAGACGACTCGGCGCGATCTCGCTGCCTCTTTACGCCGACTCGGCGCGATCTCGCTGCCTCTCTACGCCGACTCGGCGCGATCTCGCTGCCCTTTTGCGCCGACTCGGCGTGGGTCAGTCGGTCTCGGCCTTGGTGTCGCGGGCGATGAACGCCTCCATCATCTGCGGCGCGGTCATGCGCCCGTCGACGACCGCCTCGACGTGCTCGGCGATCGGGGCGTCGACCCCCACCTGGGTCGCCAGGGCCAGCAACGACGAGCACGACTTGGCGCCCTCCGCCACCTGCCGGGTCGACGCGACGATCTCCTCGGTGGTCATCCCGAGGCCGAGCTTCTCGCCGAACGTCCGGTTGCGCGAGAGTGGCGACGAACAGGTGGCGACCAGGTCGCCAAGCCCCGCCAGGCCCATCAGGGTCAGCGGGTTCGCGTCCATCGCCATGGCGAGGCGAGCGGTCTCGGCGAGGCCGCGGGTGATCACCGAAGCCGTGGTGTTGTCGCCGAAGCCGAGGCCGACCGCCATGCCGACCGAGATCGCCACGACGTTCTTGTAGGCGCCCCCGAGCTCGCACCCGACGACGTCGACGCTGGTGTAGGGGCGGAACGCCGGACCGTGCACCAGGTGCTGCACCTGCCGGGCGACGTCCTGGTCGGCACAGGCCACGACCGTCGCGGCCGGCTCGCGTGCCGCGATCTCGTGCGAGAGGTTGGGCCCGCTGACCACGGCGATGCGCTCCGGGCCGGCCCCGGTGACCTCACCGATGACCTCGCTCATCCGCTTGAGGGTGCCGAGCTCGACGCCCTTCATCAGCGACACCATCACCGCCGAGTCCGGGATGTGGGGGCGCCACTGCTCGAGATTGGCCCGGAACGTCTGCGAGGGGACGGCGAACAGCACGACCTGGGCGTCCCGGAGCGCGCGCGCAGTGTCGTGGGTCGCCACGACACCGGATGGCAGCTCGACGCCGGGCAGGTAGTCGGTGTTCTCGCGCCGCCGGTTGATGGTGTCGCACACCTCCTCGCGCCGGGCCCAGAGCGTGACGTCGTTGCCGGCGTCGGCGAGCACCAGCGAGAACGCCGTACCCCACGAGCCCGCACCGAGCACGCAGACCCGGGTCATGAGCGCTCCGTCTTCCGCTCCGTCTTGTGCCAGTCGCCGGTCTGGCTCATTCCGGCCTTCCGGGGGTCGAAGCGCTCGGCCGGCGCCTCGGCCTGCCGGAGGTCCTCGACGAGCGCCGTGAGCGCCGCCATGATCCGGGCGGTGGCCTGGTTGATCACGTCGAGCGTGCGCGGCTGGACGGCGGCCAGGTCGTCGAGCCGGACCGGGTCACCGACCTTCATCGTGATCTGCTTGCGCGGAAGCAGGTGTGGCTTCTTGGCGTAGGGATAGAGCAGCTCGTGCGCGCCCCACTGCCCGACCGGGATCACCGGACAGCCGGTCTCGAGGGCGATCCGTGCGGCGCCCGACTTGCCGACCATCGGCCACAGGTCGGGGTCGCGGGTCAGCGTCCCCTCGGGATAGACCACGACGCACTCCCCCGCTCGGACGGCGGCGACCGCGGCGTCGAACGCGCCCTTGGCGTTCTTGGACAGCCGCTCGACCGGGATCTGACCTGCGGAGCGGAGGAAGTAGGACAGCGCGCGGTTCTTGAACAGGCCCGACTTGGCGAGGTAGCGCGGCATCCGGCCGTGGTCGTAGACGATGTGGGCGGCCGTCAGCGGATCGACGTGCGAGACGTGGTTGAAGACCAGGATGCAGCCGCCGGTCGCCGGGATCTTCTCGCCGTCGATCCAGGTGCGCTTGGTGGTGGCCAGCAGGGCGGACTTGACGATGGGGACCGCGAGACCGAAGGCCCACCCCCGCTTCTGCTGCAGCGGTCGCACGGGTCGTACGGTCACCTGCGTCGCCCTCCACGTCGGTCGCCCGGCCCAGCGCCGGTGTGCGGGTCAGGCTACTCGGTCGGCCCTCTGGGCGGCCTCCTGACAGGATCGACCCGATGACCACGCCCGGGTACGTCGTGCTGCTGCCGGTGAAGCCCCCGGCCCGCGGGAAGTCGCGCCTCGACGTCGACCCTGCGCGCCGACGCCGGCTCGCGGCGGCCTTCGCGCTCGACACCGCTCGCGCCTGTCTTGCGGCCTCGTCGGTGGGCGT
>JBAUWD010000266.1:0-2505 GCA_049583575.1 Nocardioides sp. | reverse complement strand
CCCCGAGGTTGCGGGGGTCGGTGATGCCGTCGAGCGCGACGACGAGAGGAACCCCGGGTCGGTCGGAGTCCATGAGGTCGCCGGGGTGGGCGTAGGAGTACGGGGGCACCTGCACCGCCAGGCCTTGGTGGACCGCACCGTCGGTGAGCCGGTCGAGCTCGCCGCGCGGGGTCTCCAGGACGGGTATGCCGCGCTCCCCTGCGGTCTTGAGCGCCTCGCGGACGCGGTCGTCGCTGTCGACGCGCCCGGCGACATACATCGTCGTGACCGGAACCTCGGCCCGCAGTGCCTCGACGACGGCGTTGCGTCCGGCGACGATCTCGCTGGTGGCCCCACTCTTGCGGCCGCGTGGTGCGGCTCCTCGTCCGGTCGAGGACGACGTGGCGCTGCGGAACGCCTTGTGGTGGGGGCGGTCCTCGGCGCGTGGTGTCGGGCCCTTGCCCTCGAGACCCTTACGGCGTTGCCCTCCCGTGCCGAGCAGGGCGCCCTTCTTGCTGCCGGACCTGCGCACGGCGCCCCGCCGTTGGGAGTTGCCTGCCATGTCAGTCGCCCTTCGTCCGGGCGAGCGACCATCGCGCGCCCCCTGCAGTGTCCTCGACGACGACCCCGGCCTCGGTCAGCCCGTCGCGGATCGCGTCCGCTGTCGCGTAGTCGCGGGCAGACCGGGCGGCCTCCCGGGCCGCGATGCGCTCGCGGACCAGCACGTCCAGCGCCGACATCGCCTCCGAGCCCCCGGCGTCTCCGGCGCCCCACGAGGGGTTGAGCGGGTTGACTCCGAGCACCTCGGTCATCGCCACGACGACACGCGCGATGCCGTCGGCCACCTCGGTGTCGCCGTCGTCGAGGGCGGTGTTTCCGGCCCGGACCTGCTCGTGGACCACCGCGAGCGCACCGGACACCCCGAGGTCGTCGTCCATCGACTCCGCGAACTCCTCGGGCAGCTCCTCCGCGCCCGTGGGGACCGCGGTGCCCACGCCCGGCAGGGCCCGGCGCAGGAAGCCCTCGATCCGCTCCACCGCGGCGTCGGACTCCTCGATGGAGCCCTCGTGGTACTCGATCGTCGAGCGGTAGTGCGCGGCGGTGAGGTAGTAGCGCACGGCGAGCGGCCGGTACCGCTTGGTCACCTCGCCCACCCGCAGCGAGTTGCCGAGCGACTTGCTCATCTTCTCGCCGCCGGTGGTCACCCAGGCGTTGTGCAGCCAGTAGCTCGCGAAGCCCAGCCCCGCCGCCCGTGACTGCGCCTGCTCGTTCTCGTGGTGCGGGAAGCGCAGGTCGACGCCACCGCCGTGGATGTCGAAGGTGTCGCCGAGGTACTTGCGCGCCATGGCCGAACACTCGAGGTGCCAGCCTGGGCGGCCCTCGCCGAACGGGGTGGGCCAGGACGCCGTCGAGGGCTCGTCGACCTTGTGCCCCTTCCACAGAGCGAAGTCGCGGGGGTCGCGTTTCCCACGCGGGTCGGCGTCCTCGGCCGCCGCCATGTCCTCCAGGCGCTGGTGGGTCAGCTCGCCGTATGCCGGCCAGCTGCGAACGTCGAAGTAGACGTCGCCACTGCCGTCGGCGGCGGCATACGCGTGCTCCTTCGCGACGAGGGTGTTCATGAGCGAGACCATCTCTGGCACGTGCCCCGTCGCCCGTGGCTCGTAGGTCGGCGGCACCACGCCGAGAGCCTCGAGCGCCGCCGCCGTCTCCGTCTCGTTCCGGTAGGACACGGCGAACCAGGGCTCTCCGCTCTCGGCCGACGTCGCGAGGATCTTGTCGTCGATGTCGGTGACGTTGCGGATGAGCGTGACGTCGTAGCCGTGGCCGGTCTGCAGCCACCGGCGCAGCACGTCGAACGCGACGGCGAACCGGACGTGACCGAGATGCGGCGGGGCCTGGGTCGTGAGCCCACAGATGTAGATGCCGACCTTGCCGGGCACCAGCGGGACGAAGTCGCGCAGCTCGCGCAGCCTGGAGTCGAACAGTCTGAGGGTCACCCGCAAAGGCTACCGGCGGTGGCCACCCGCCCCCGACGCACGTTCGCGAGCTGTGCCGCCGTCCGCTCGTGGACGGTTCGGTCGTGCCCTGGGCAGAGGGACGAGCGCGCCGAGCAGCGTTCGTCCGCGGACGCCGTCCTCCCCGACCGGGTGGTCAGGTCTCGCGCGGCAGGACCAGAGCCGTGGCGATGGCGGCGAGCCCCTCGCCGCGGCCGGTGAGACCGAGGCCGTCGGTCGTCGTACCGCTGACGGACACGGGAGCGCCCACGGCGTCGCTCATCGCCCGCTCGGCCTCCGCCCGACGGGTGCCGATCCTCGGCCGGTTGCCGATGACCTGGATCGCGACGTTACCGATCTCGAAACCCGCCTCGCGCACCAGCCGGGCCGTCCGAGTGAGGAACACGGTCCCGCCCGCCCCGGAGAGATCCGGCCGCGAGGTCCCGAAGTGGGCACCCAGGTCGCCGAGTCCGGCCGCCGACAGCAGCGCGTCGCAGGCCGCGTGCGCGGCGACGTCGCCGTCGGAGTGGCC
>JBAUWD010000265.1:0-8968 GCA_049583575.1 Nocardioides sp. | reverse complement strand
GGCCGCGACGTACGCCGTGCAGGCCGAGGTGCTGGTCGCCGACCTCTCCCAGCGCGACCAGTTGGCGCTGGTCGAGCACCGGCTCGCGGTGGAGACGGGCACCGACGGCGCGCGGCCGGTCGACCTCCTGGTCAACAACGCCGGCTTCGGCCTCAAGCACCGCTTCCTGACCAACAGCGTCGACGCGGAGCAGGCCGCCCTCGACGTGCTGGTCACCGCGGTGATGCGGCTGACCCACGCCGCTCTCGGGCCGATGACCCGGCGCGGCTCGGGCGGCATCATCAACGTCGCGAGCGTGGCGGCCTTCCAGCCGCGCGGCAGCTACAGCGCGGCGAAGGCGTGGGTGACCACGTTCGGCGCCTGGGCCGCTCGGGAGTACGCCCCCCAGGGCGTCCGGATCATGACGCTGTGCCCCGGCTTCACCCGGACCGAGTTCCACGAGCGGATGGACGTCGGCCGCGGCGCCGTGCCCCGCCCGCTCTGGCTCGACGTCGACCGCGTGGTCGACGAGGCCCTGGCCGACTTCGACTCCGGCAGGACCCTGTCGATCCCGAGCAAGCGGTACAAGCTGATCGTCGGCGCGAGCCGCCACCTCCCGGTCGGCATGCTGCAGCGCTTCCAGTCCATCGGCCGCCGCTAGGGCACCCGGGCGTCAGCGATAGGCCTTGATGAAGGCGTGGACGGCGTCCGCGACGAGCTGGACCGCGATGGCGCTCAGCAGCAGCCCCGCGATGCGGGTGACGAGCAGGATCCCGGACGCGCGGAGCAGCCGCAGGATCGGGATCGAGAAGGTCATCGCGAGCCACAGGCACACGTGTACGGCGATCACGGCGAGGGCGAGTGCGCTGAAGTCGGCGAGGTCGTGCACCCGCTTGGAGAACACCATCGTCGCCACGATCGCCCCGGGCCCCGCCAGCAGCGGAGTGCCGAGCGGCACCAGGGCGACGTTGGCGTCGCCCGAGGCCATCGGCTCGTCCCCCTTGCCGGTCAGCAGCTCCAGCGCGACCAGGAGGAGCAGCAGCCCGCCGGCACACTGGAGGGCCGGCAGCGAGACGTGCAGGTAGTCGAGGATGCTCTGACCGAAGAAGGCGAACGTGCTGATCACCAGGAACGACACCGCGACCGACTGCCGGGCCGCTCGGCGTACCTGCGGTGGCCGGAAGCCACCGGTCAGCGACAGGAAGATCGGCACCGTCCCGACCGGGTCCATGATCACGAACAGCGTCACGAGCGCGCTGGTGAAGAACGTCGCGTCGAGGACCCGGTCCATGCAGGGCAGGCTAGTGGCGCCCGGCGGCCTGTCCTACGACGCCAGCACCGCCGGCTCGGGGTGGACCCGGGTGCCGCCCGTGCCCGCCACCAGCTCCGCGATGTCGGCCAGCGAGCCGATCACCGCGTCGTGGCCGGTCTCGCGCACGAACCGGCACGCGGCCAGCACCTTGGGCCCCATCGAGCCGGCGGGCAGGGTCAGCGGCTCGAGCTCGTCGGGGGTCACCCGGTCGAGGCGCCGCTGTCCCGGCGTACCCCAGTCGGCATAGACGCCGTCCACGTCGGTCGCGATCACCAGCAGGTCGGCCTGCAGCTCGCGCGCCAGCAGGCTCGAGGCGAGGTCCTTGTCGATCACCGCCTCGACGCCGTGCAGGCGGCGCTCCGCGTCGTACATCGTCGGGATGCCACCGCCGCCGGCGCAGATCACCACCGTGCCTCGCTCGAGAAGCTGCCGGATCGGGCGCAGCTCGAAGATCCGGAGCGGCTCGGGGCTGGCCACGACGCGCCGGAAGCCGTCGCCGTCGGCAGCGATCGCCCAGCCGTCGTCCCGGGCCCGCTGCTCCGCGGTCCGGCGGTCGTAGACGGGCCCGATCGGCTTGGTCGGGTGGCCGAAGGCGGGGTCGTCCGGGTCCACCTCGATCATCGTGAGCATGGTCGCGATGGGCGTCTCGAAGGGCAGCAGGTTGCCGAGCTCCTGCTCGATCACGTAGCCGATCATCGCCTCCGTCTGGGCACCGAGCACGTCCAAGGGGTACGGCGTGACGTCGTGGTACGCCGCCGACTGGAGGGACAGCAGCCCGACCTGGGGGCCGTTCCCGTGCGCGATCACCACCTCGTTGCCCGGCACCACCCGCGCGATCCGCTCGGCCGCGACCCGGACGTTGGCGCGTTGGTTCTCCGCGGTCATCGGCTGGCCGCGCCGCAGGAGGGCGTTCCCCCCCAGGGCGATCACGATGCGCATCGTCGTCGACCCGCTCTCAGCCCAGCGCCGCGACGAGGATCGCCTTGATGGTGTGCACGCGGTTCTCCGCCTGCTCGAAGGCGATGTTGGCCGGGGACTCGAACACGTCCTCGGTGACCTCGATGCCGTTCTTGAGCAGCGGGTACTGCTCCGCGACCCGGGCACCGACCGTGGTCTCGGCGTTGTGGAGGGCCGGCAGGCAGTGCATGAACCGCACCCGTGGGTTGCCGGTCGCCTCCAACAGCTCGGCGTTGACCTGGAAGGGCAGGAGCAGCTCGATCCGCTCGCCCCAGCTCTCGACCGGCTCGCCCATCGAGACCCAGACGTCGGTGTGCACGAAGTCCACCCCCGTCACCGCCTCGACCGGGTCGTCGGTGATGGTGAGCCGCGCACCCGACTCGGCCGCGAAGCCCCGGCACATCGCCACGTGCTCGGACGCCGGCCACAGCTGCCGGGGTGCCCCGATCCGCACGTCCATGCCCAGCTTGGCCCCCACCAGGAGCAGGGAGTTGGCGACGTTGTTGCGTCCGTCACCGACGAACGCGTACGAGATCTGGTGCAGCGGCTTGTCGGAGTGCTCGGCCATCGTGAGCACGTCGGCGAGCATCTGGGTCGGGTGGAACTCGTCGGTCAGCCCGTTGAAGACCGGCACGCCGGCGTACGCCGCGAGCGTGTCGACGTTCTCCTGCGTCGAGCCGCGGTACTCGATCGCGTCGTACATCCGGCCGAGCACGCGCGCCGTGTCCTTCATCGACTCCTTGTGCCCGATCTGCGACGACGTGGGGTCGATGTAGGTGACGTGCGCGCCCTCGTCGTACGCCGCGACCTCGAAGGCGCACCGGGTGCGGGTCGAGGTCTTCTCGAAGATCAGGGCGATGTTCCTGCCCCGCAGGCGCTGCTGCTCCACGCCGGCGTACTTGGCCCGCTTCAGGTCGCGGGAGAGGTCCAGCAGGTAGCGCAGGTCCCGCTCGGAGTGGTGCACGAGGCTGAGCAGGTCGCGGTTGCGGTTGTTGAACGGCATGGTGGTCTCCAGGTCAGTAGACGGGATCGCGCAGGATCGGGCAGGTCATGCAGCGGCCACCACCACGGCCCCGACCGAGCTCGCCGGCCGGGATGGTGATCACCTCGATGCCCGCCTTGCGCAGCAGGGTGTTGGTGAAGGTGTTGCGGTCGTAGCCGACGACCACGCCGGGCTCGAGCGCGACGACGTTGTTCCCGTCGTCCCACTGCTCGCGCTGCGCGCCGAACGGGCCCCCGCCGGTGTTGACCACGCGCAGGTCGACACCGAGTGCGGCCGCCAGGGTGGGCACGAAGCCGTGCTTCTCGCGGCGGATGTCGATGCCGGACGGTGCACTGTCGTCGGGCCGCAGCGTGAACGGCACGATCGCGTCGGTCACCGGCGCGAACGCGGTCACGAGGTCGGCGTCGCAGAAGGTGAACACCGTGTCCAGGTGCATCGCGGAGCGCGCCCTCGGCAGGCTCGCCGCGATCACCTGCTCGGCGGCGCCGGCCTTGAACAGCCGCTGCGCGACCTGGGTGACCGCCTGTTGCGAGGTCCGCTCCCCCATCCCGATGGCCACGACGCCCTTGCCGAGCGGCATCACGTCGCCGCCCTCGAGGGTCGCGAACCCGTGGTCGAGGGCCCGGCCCTCCAGGTCGCCGAGCCACACGTCGTACGACGCGCCGGCGAAGGCGGGGTGGAACCGGTAGATCGCCGTGGTGAGCAGCGTCTCCTGGCGCCGCGCCGGCCAGTACATCGGGTTGAGCGTGACGCCCCCGAAGATCCACGACGTGTTGTCGCGGGCGAACAGCGTGTTGGGCAGCGGCGGCAGTACGAACCCGGGCTGGCCGGGCGCGTCCCGCAGTGCGGTCGCGAACGCACCGCCGAGGTCGTCCGGTACGTCGCGCCAGGTGACGCCGCCGATCAGGAGCTCCGCCAGCACGTCGGCGGGCAGGTCACCGAGCCAGGCCCGGATCTCGTGGGTGAGTCCGGGTCCGACGAGGTCGTCGGTGATCTTGCGGTCCAGGACCCACGAGCGACCCTCCGGCAGCCCGAGGACGTCGGTGAGCAGCTCCTGGGTCTCGAGGACCTCGACACCGTGGTCACGCATCTTGGTGACGAACTCGAAGTGGTCCCGCTTGGCGCGGTCCACCCAGATCACGTCGTCGAAGAGCAGGTCGTCGCACGTGTCCGGCGTGAGCCGGAGGTGAGCCAGGCCCGGCGCGCACACCAGCACGCGACGCAGCCGACCCACCTCCGACCACACACCGACCCGGGACTGCTGGGTCTCGGTCATCGACTTGCCTCTCAGACCGACACGAAGCCCTGGATGAAGCCGATCACGGCCGCGACGGACAACGCCGCGACCACGCCGACCAGGACCTTCTCGATGGCGGTGAACACCAGCTGGCGGCTCTCCTTGCGCGCCCACACGTAGAACGCGGTGCCCGCGAGGTAGAAGAGCCCGGCGACCAGGACGTACTCCCAGCCACCCGCGTAGACCAGCCACACGGCGTACCCGAGGGCGAGCGTGCCGACCAGCAGGTCACGGGTCCGGCCGGATCCGTGCTCGTAGGTCTCACCACGCACCGCGAGCAGTACCTGGTAGGCAGCCGACCACAGGTAGGGCAGCAGGATCAGCGACG
Source organism: Nocardioides sp. (assembly GCA_049583575.1). GTDB lineage: Bacteria > Actinomycetota > Actinomycetes > Propionibacteriales > Nocardioidaceae > Nocardioides. Next base: position 4,092 of record JBAUWD010000265.1, on the reverse strand, counting down.
TGGCCAGGTAGATCAGGTTGGTGTACGTGCTGGCGTTGAACAGCGTCCAGATCAGCATCGCCTGCACGCAGAAGCTGGTCAGCCACAGTGCGATGTGCGGTGCACCGTGCGAGTTCTCCTGGGCCAGGACCTTCGGCAGCACGCCGTCGCGAGCCGGAAGGCGGAGGATCTCGACGGACAGCAGCACCCACGAGATCAGTGCGCCCAGCAGCGAGACCAGCAGCCCGATGGAGATGAACGCGGCGCCCCAGCTGCCGACCTGGTCCTTCATCAGGCCGGCCATCGACGGGTCGGCCAGACCGGCGATCCTGGCCTGCGCCATCATCCCGTAGGCGAGCAGGTTGACCGCCAGCAGGAGCACGAGCACTCCGACGAAGCCCATGATCGTGGCCCGCCCGACCTCACTGCGCTTGGCGGCGCGTTGCGAGTACACCGCCGCACCCTCGACGCCGATGAACACCCAGACGGTGACCAGCATCATGTTCTTGACCTGGCTCATCGTGGAGCCGAGCGAGGCACCGTCGATCTTCGTCGAGTGGCCCCAGACGTCGTTGGTGAAGATCCCAGCCTTGAAGGCCACCGCAGCGATGGCGATGAAGGTCAGGATCGGGACGACCTTGGCGATGGTGACGAGGGTGTTCACGGACGCCGCGCTGTGCACTCCGCGCAGGGTCAGGGCCTGGACGACCCACAGCACGACCGACGCGACGAGGATGGCGCGGAAGGTGTTGCCGCCCTCGAACGACGGCCACCAGTAGCCCAGGGTGGATGCCAGGAGCACCAGGTACCCGACGTTGCCGACCCACGCGCTCACCCAGTAGCCCCATGCCGACGTGAAGCCCACGTAGTTGCCGAAGCCGGCACGGGCGTAGCCGTAGACACCACCGTCGACCTCGGGCTTGCGGGTCACCAGGGTCTGGAAGACGAAGGCCAGCATCAACATCCCGAGACCCGTGATCCCCCACCCGATGAGCAGCGGGCCGGGGGCGGCGCTGGCCGCCATCTGGGATGGCAGCGCGAAGATCCCGCTGCCGATCATGGATCCGACGACGAGGGCGGTGAGGGCGGCGAGGCCCAGGCCGACACCACGACGCGGGAGGTGGTCCCCTGGGCCCGTCTGCTCGACGGGCCGGGTGAGAACGTGACTCATCTCCAGCTCCTTAGTGCAGTGCCGGACCGGGAGGGCCCGGCACTTCGACGCTAGGAGCCCGGCGCCCGGCGCGGGCAGAGTCGGTCGTCCCGTCACAAGCCGCCGGAGGTCACCGGCTGCTGTGAGTCCCCTCACCGGCGGCGGCGTACGGCGTGCCCTCAGGGGCTCACCACGTCGGTCGGGGGCCCCCGAACGCCATCTCGACCAGGGGCGGCCCGATGCCCGATACGTCGCGCAGGATCCACTCGTCCCGCAGCAGCAGCATGGCCGACGCGGGGCGAAGCACGACCCACAGCCACCGGCCCTCCGCCTCTCCGGCGAACACCGAGCGGTCGAGCTCGACGTCGAACGACGACGTCGACACCGGCCAGAGGGGCACCGACTGGCTGCCGATCCGCACCCGCACGGCCGGTGGCCCCACGCCCAGCTCGGGGCCGGGGTCGATGTGCAGTGTGCCCGCGCAGCGGGCGCCCAGGCCGACGCCGGACTCCTCGCTGACCACGAGGACGTCGACGGGACCGTCCAGCGCGCTGGTGCCGGAGCTGCAGGTCATGGTCGCCCGCGCCGTACCCTCGCCCACCACCGCGAAGTCGGTGACCGACCACCCGGGGCTCATCGGCCACGGCAGGTACGTCGGGAAGTCACCGGCCAGTGCCAGCGCCTCCGTGAAGCCCTCGTACGACGCCTCCGCGGGCCGGTGCAGCGCCTCGGTCGGTCCGTGCTCCGGGCACACCCAGCCCTCCGGCGCACGGGTGAGGATGGCGGCGGAGCACCGCGGGCATTCCGCCTGGAGCGACATGGGTCCACCGTGGTCGGAGCGGTCGCCGGTGGTCAAGAGTTCCACCGCTGCACGACGGGGGTGTCGCGCTCGTAGCCGAGCACCGACACGGTGGCCGTGTCGAGGCGCAGGTGCCGGCCGTCGGCGACCGGGAGGGCCAGCCAGCGCGCCGCCAGGGCACGCAGCGCGTGGCCGTGGCCGAAGACCAGGACGCGCCCGTCCGCGGCCCGACAGCGCTCGACCACCCGGTCGAGTCGTGCCGACACCTGCCCGGCGGTCTCGCCGCCGGGCACCGGTCCGCTCCAGATCGTCCAGCCGGGGTAGGCCTCGCGGATGTCCTCGGTCGTCTCGCCCTCGAGGTCGCCGTAGTCCCACTCGGCCAGGTCGTCGTCCACCTCGGCCTCCGGGTGGCCGGCCAGGCGCGCGGTCTGACGAGCCCGCAGCCGGGGCGAGGTGAGCACCAGCGAGAAGGAGTCGGCGTCGAGCCGGTCGCGCAGCCCGGCGGCCACGCGGCGCCCGGCGTCGGTGAGCGGCAGATCGGTGGTGGAGGTGTGCCGGCCGTCTCGGCTCCACTCCGTCTCACCGTGCCGGACCAGCCAGAGCTCCTCACACCCCATGGGGCGAAGCGTGCCACGATGCGCGTCATGGCGACGACCCGATCGGCCTGACGCTCAGCCCGACCGGCCCGGACGGCCCGGCCAGTTCCGGTCCGGCTGCGGCACCGGCCGCCCGGGCTGCTCGCCACCGCGTGCCTCGAGATAGCTGTTCTTGGGCACCATCACTTTGCGACGGAAGATGCACACGACGGTGCCGTCCTGGTTGTAGCCGACGGTCTCGACGTGGACCACACCCCGGTCGTCCTTCGAGGTCGACTCCCACTTGTCGAGCACCGTGGTCTCGCCGTAGAGCGTGTCGCCGTGGAAGGTCGGTGCCACGTGGCGCAGCGACTCGATCTCGAGGTTGGCGATCGCCTTGCCGGAGATGTCGGGCACGCTCATCCCCAGCAGGATCGAGTAGACGTAGTTGCCCACCACGACGTTCCGGCCGAACTGCGTGGTCTCCTCGGCGTAGTGCGCGTCGAGGTGCAGCGGGTGGTGGTTCATCGTGAGCAGGCAGAACAGGTGGTCGTCGTACTCCGTCACCGTCTTGCCCGGCCAGTGCTGGTACGTCGCGCCGACCTCGAACTCCTCGTAGCTGCGTCCGAACTGCATGCGGGTCATCCTGCCGCAGTCGCGCTCGTGCCTCGACGGGGCGCGGCCGTGGGATACCTCACCCGGGGGCGTGGTCCGCCCGACTCGACCGACGTGACCGCTGGTCGAGGAGGTCTCTCCGGACCCGTCTCGAGACCCGGTGACATCCGCCCGACCCGCCGACGTGACCGCTGGTCGAGGAGGTCGCTCCGGACCCGTCTCGAGACCCCGTGACATCCGCCCGACCCGCCGACGTGACCGCTGGTCGAGGAGGTCGCTCCGGACCCGTCTCGAGACCCCGTGACATCCGCCCGACCCGCCGACGGGACCGCTGGTCGAGGAGGTCGCTCCGCGACCGTCTCGAGACCCGGTGACGTCCGCCCGACCTGCCGCCCTGCGGCGTGACCTCGACCGGGCGGCTTCGCCTGCAAGATCTCCGCCCTCCGGGCGCCACCGGGCCGATGAGGCATGCGGAGTGGGACGGCCAGGTCCTGCGTGCGCCGACCCGCGTGGCTGCCTGGGGGTGGCCCCTCTCGGACTGAGCGGCTACATCACGGTTGGGTCACGATGCCAGATGCCCTTGTGGACAAGGGGATTCTCGGCCCTCGGGTGTCGGTGCCCGATGCTTGGATCGACTCATGACGGTGATCGCGACAGCCACTCGGCGCGAGGTGGACGACCTCGGCCCGGCGGAGCTGTTGGCACGCGTCGGCGACACCGAGCGCGCCGAGCGCATCGCCGCCCGCGACAAGCTCGAGCTCGCACTGCAGTGGTGCGTGCTGCACCCGGCAGTCGCCGACACGGGCGTGGCGGTGTGGGGCGACGCGGGGCTGCCGGGCCTGACCGAGTGCGACGAGCAGCTCGGGGGTGACGGCTGCCCTGCTGTGTCGGCGTTCGCACCGGAGCCCTTCGCGGCCGCGCTCGGGATCTCGACGTCATCGGGGATGCAGCTGCTCGCCGACGCTCTCGACCTC
>JBAUWD010000264.1:0-2142 GCA_049583575.1 Nocardioides sp. | reverse complement strand
GTCTCGACAGGCTCGACCGACGGCCTCCGGGTCTCGACCGACGGAGCCGGGTCTCGACAGGCTCGACCGACGGCCTCCGGGTCTCGACCGACGGGCCCGGGTCTCGACCGACGGCCTCTGGGTCTCGACGGACGGTGGTCGCTCAGCCGCCGATGGCGGACATCGGCCGATCCGGCTGGAGGAACGACGGGTCGTTGATGCCGTGGCCCGGCAGCTTCGCGGCCATCGCGATGACCCAGCGGTCGGCGAGCTCGTCGTCGGTCGCGCCCGACCGGAGCGCGGCCCTCAGGTCGGACTCCTCACGGGCGAACAGACAGTTGCGGACCTGGCCGTCCGCGGTGAGCCGCACGCGGTCGCAGTCGCCGCAGAACGGTCGCGTGACCGAGGCGATCACCCCGACGGTGGCGGGGCCGCCGTCCACCAGGAACAGCTCGGCCGGTGCACTCCCCCGCGGCTCGCGCGCCGGGGTGAGGGCGAACTCCCGGGAGAGCTTCGCGAAGATCTCGTCGGCGGTGACCATCTGGTCGCGGTGCCAGTCGTGCTGGGCGTCGAGCGGCATCTGCTCGATGAAGCGCAGCTGGTACCCGTGGTCGACCGCCCAGGCCAGCAGCTCGCAGGCGTCGTCGTCGTTGACGCCGCGGAGCAGCACCGCGTTGATCTTCACCGGCGTCAGACCCGCGTCGTTGGCGGCCTTGGCGCCGCGGAGCACGTCGTCGAGTCGGTCACGACGGGTGATCGTGTGGAAGCGCTCGGCGTCGAGCGTGTCGAGACTGATGTTGACCCGGTCGAGCCCGGCCTCGGCGAGCGCCCGCGCGCTGCGCTCCAGACCCAGGGCGTTCGTGGTGATCGACAGTTCGAGGTCGTCGCCGAGAGCACGCGTGCGCTGCACGATGTCGACCAGGCCGCGGCGTACCAGCGGCTCACCACCTGTGAAGCGCACCTCACGGACCCCGAGACGGCGTACCCCGATCGTGATCAGGCGCACCACCTCGTCATCGGTGAGCGTCTCGTCGTGGGGCAGCCAGTCGAGCCCCTCGGCCGGCATGCAGTAGGAGCAGCGCAGGTTGCAGCGGTCGGTCAGCGACACCCGGAGATCTGTCGCCACGCGGCCGTACGCGTCGGCCAGCGGTCGCTGCATGCTCACCCGGGTCAGTCTAGGTCGACGCGACCCCGGATGCTCACCGCCGTCCGGATAGCCTCGACCGGTGCGGAGTCTGCGGTTCCTGGTCAGCCGGCGATGGCTCCTGTTCCTCGGCATCGTGCTGCTGCTCGCCTACGCGTGCCTGCTGCTGGGCCGGTGGCAGTGGCACCGGCTCACCTCCACGAAGTCCGGCAACGCCGTCATCCGCACCAACCAGGCGTCCGCGCCCACACCGGTCGACCGGGTGCTCTCCCGGGGCACCGATCCGCCGTCCGCGGACCAGTACAAGGTGGTCTCGGCGGTCGGCAGATACGACGTGAGCCACACCGTCGTCGTGCGCTACCAGACCCACGAGGGCAACTCGGGCATCGACGTCGTCGTGCCTCTGGTCACCTCCTCCGGTACGGCGCTGCTCGTCGACCGCGGCTGGGTCGCCACCTCCAACCAGGGCTTCACCGACCCGTCCCAGGTGCCCGCTCCCCCGGCGGGTCGGGTCACGGTGACCGGGTGGGTCCGCCGTGACGCGACCGGTGGCTCCGCCCGGGTCGTGAACGCCTCCACGCGGGCGATCTCGAGTGCGCAGATCCGGACCGCGATCGGGATCCCGGTGTACGGCGGTTTCGTCGACCTCCTGACCGAGAACCCACCGGCCGACACCCCGCTGGTCCCGGCGGACCCACCCGACCTGAGCAACGGACCCCACTTCTTCTACGCGCTCCAGTGGTGGTTCTTCGGGGTGCTCGCCATCTTCGGGTTCGGCTACCTCGCGTGGGAGGAGGCGACCGGTCGGGCCGAGCTGCGCCGCGCCCAGCAGCCCGCGAAGAGGCCCGTCGCCGGCGCCACGGCCTCACAGGGCCCGCATCACCCCGCCGTCGACGGGCAGCATGGCGCCGCTGACGAACGACGCGGCGGGGCTGAGCAGGAACGCCGCGGCACGGCCGAACTCTGAGGGCTCGCCGTCGCGCCGGAGCGGGATGCGCTCGGCGGCGCCGGCCCTGGCC
>JBAUWD010000263.1:0-14648 GCA_049583575.1 Nocardioides sp. | reverse complement strand
GCGTGGGCCAGTGCCGGCCTCAAGCCGGCCGCCGCCTCCGCCGTCGAGGCGCACGGGACCTCGACGCGGGTCGGGGACGCGACCGAGCTGGACAGCCTCGGCGAGGCCTTCGGCACCTCCGGGGTCGAGCCCGCATCCATCGCGCTGGGGTCGGTCAAGTCCAACATCGGCCACCTCAAGGCGGCCGCGGGCGCGGCCGGGATCTTCAAGATGGTCATGCAGCTCCATGAAGGGGTGCTGGTCCCCAGCCTGGGCTTCCGGGACCCCAACCCCAACGTCGACTGGGCGCACCTCCCCTTCCGGGTCAACACGGAGCTCCGCGACTGGCCGGCCCCTCCCGACGGCGTGCGACGCGGCGGTGTCAGCGCATTCGGCTTCGGCGGCACGAACTTCCACGCGGTGCTCGAGGAGTACGTCCCCGGGCGGCACCGCGACGAGTCCTCACCGCGGACGTTCGCGTCGGCCGAGCTGCCGACGACCAGCGAGTCGTCGGCCCTGCCGGAGCCGACCGGCGGAACCCGGGCACCGGTGCCGCTGCGCGGAGCTGTGGTGGTGGGTGGACGCGACGACGCCGAGGTCCTGGCGCGGCTGGAGACGCTCGCTGCGGAGGCCGCCGGAGGCACCACCCCGCCGGCGGTCGTCCCGGACTCCGGCACCATCGGCGCGTCCGTCCGCGTCGCCCTCGACTACGCGGACGCGGCCGACCTGGCGGCCAAGGCGGCCAAGGCCGTCACGGCCCTCCGCTCGGGGTCACCGGCACTGTGGAAGATGCTGCGTGCCCAGGGCGTCTTCGTGGGCCGCGGCCCCGCTCCCAAGGTGGCCTTCCTCTACACCGGGCAGGGCTCGCAGTACGTCAACATGCTCCGGACACTGCGCGACGAGGTACCGGTGGTGGCCGCCACGTTCGCAGAGGCCGACCGCATCATGACGCCGGTGCTGGGCCGGCCGCTCACGTCGTACATCTTCATCGACGAGAGCGACCCCGACGCCGTCCGGGAGCTCGAGCGGCAGCTGACCAGGACCGAGATCACCCAGCCGGCGCTGCTGACCGTCGACCTGGCCCTGACCAGGCTCCTCGGCACGTACGGCATCCACCCGGACATGGTCATGGGCCACAGCCTCGGTGAGTACGGCGCACTGGTCGCGGCCGGAGCGATGACGTTCGAGGCGGCCCTGGAGGCGGTCAGCGCCAGGGGTCAGGAGATGGCGTCGATCTCCGTCGCCGACAACGGGGCCATGGCCGCGGTCTTCGGCCCGCTGGAGGAGATCGACCGCGTGGTGGCCGCCGTGGACTCCGGCGTCGTCGTCGCCAACATCAACAGCCTGAGCCAAGCGGTGATCGGTGGGCCGACCGATGCCGTGGAGCGGGCCGTGGAAGCGTTCCAGGCAGAGGGCGTCAACGCGATCCGGATCCCGGTCAGCCACGCCTTCCACACCTCGATCGTGGCGCCGGCGAGCGAGCCGTTGAAGCAGGCACTGCGGCGGCTCGATCTGCACCGCCCGGCGCTGCCGGTGGTCTCGAACGTGACCGGTGACTTCTATCCGGCAGCGGCGGACCCCGAGACGATGGTGGACCTGCTCGGACGCCAGGTCGCCTCACCGGTGCAGTTCGTCCGTGGTCTGCACACCCTGTACGACGCCGGGGCGCGCGTCTTCGTCGAGGTCGGGCCGAAGAAGGCGCTGCACGGGTTCGTCGAGGACGTCCTGCGCGATGAGGACGACGTACTCGCGTTGTTCACCAACCACCCCAAGAACGGCGACACGGCCAGCGCCAACGCAGCAGTGTGCGGCCTGTGGGCCTCCGGTCTCGGAGCCCCGCCGGCCGAGCTCGCCGAGACCGCTACCCCGGGCGCAGAGCCTCCGGTCGGCATCGGCGGCGCATCGAGCTCCACCCCACAGACGGGAAGCGTCATGACCAAGGACACCCTGACCACCGACACCTACGTCGAGCTCGGACACCTCTTCGCCGGGGTCATCGAGCAGGGCCTGCGCGTCACCGGAGGTGGCGCCGGGCTCGCCCCGGCCGAGGTCCCCGACGAACCGGTCGTGATCACCGGCGCGGCCCTCGGTCTCCCCGGCGTGCCGCACGTCTTCGACGACGAGAACCTCCAGCGGATCCTGGACGGGCAGCAGTTCATCGACCGCATCCCGCAGGAGTTCCGCCAGCAGCAGGTCGACCTGCACATCACCCGGCTCGTCAAGCGGCCCGCCGGGGACCCGACGTTCGAGACCATCGACGACGAGAGCGAGGTCGTCAAGCTGGCCGGGCGCCAGTCACCCGTCGACCTCGTCGATCAGTTCGGCATCGACGCGGCGCGCGACGAGGCCCTCGACTCCGTCACCCGGCTGGCGATCGGCGCCGGCTTCGACGCCATGCGCGACGCCGGCCTTCCGCTGGTGATGCGCTACAAGACCACGAGCCTGGGCTCGCAGCTGCCCGAGCGGTGGGGGCTGCCCGACGCCCTGCGCGACGACACCGGCGTGATCTTCGCCTCCGCCTTCCCCGGGTACACGTCGTTCGCCCACGACCTCCGGCGCTACTACGTCGACCGCGGTCGACGCGAGCAGCTGGCCGCCCTCGAGGCTCTCCGGGGCCGGATGGAGGGGGACGAGCCCGCCTGCCCCGAGACCGACCGCAGGATCGCCGAGCTGCGGCGGGTGCTCGACTCCGAGCCCTTCACGTTCGACCGGCGATTCCTCTTCCGGTGCCTGTCCATGGGGCACTCGCAGTTCGCCGAGATCATCGGGGCGCGCGGCCCGAACACCCAGGTCAACGCGGCATGCGCGAGCACGACCCAGGCGCTGGCGCTGGCTGAGGACTGGATCCGGGCCGGACGGTGCCGGCGGGTCGTCGTGGTCGCCGCGGACGACGCGACCAGCGACGAGCTGCTGCCCTGGGTCGCGTCGGGCTTCCTGGCAACCGGTGCGGCAGCGACCGACGACACGGTCGAGGAGGCCGCCATCCCCTTCGACCGCCGTCGGCACGGGATGATCGTCGGGATGGGCGCGGCGGCGTTCGTCGTCGAGTCCGCAGCGGCTGCGCGCGAGCGTGGACTGCAACCGATCTGCGAGGTGCTCGGCGTGGTCACCGCCAACAGCGCCTTCCACGGCACCCGCCTCGACGTCGAGCACATCGCCCAGGTGATGGAGCAGGTGGTCGGCCAGGCGGAGCAGCGTGGAGTGGACCGTCACCAGATCGCCGACTCGACGGTCTTCGTCTCGCACGAGACCTACACCCCGGCCCGGGGCGGGAGCGCCTCGGCGGAGATCAACGCCCTGCGCTCGACGTTCGGCAGCGGGGCCGACTCGATCGTGATCGCCAACACCAAGGGCTTCACCGGGCACGCGATGGGTGCCGGCATCGAGGACGTCGTGGCCATCAAGGCGCTGGAGACGGGCGTCGTTCCGCCGGTGCCGAACTTCAAGGAGCCGGACCCCGAGCTCGGTGAGCTGAACCTGTCCGTAGGGGGCGCCTACCCGGTGCGACACGCGCTCCGGCTGGCGGCGGGCTTCGGCTCGCAGATCGCGATGTCGCTGCTGAGGTGGACCCCCCTGTCCGACGGCCGGCACCGGTCGCCGAGCGAGCTCGGCTACGGCTACCGGATCGTCGACCCCGAGGCGTGGCAGCGCTGGCTGGACGCGCTCGCGGGGGCTCCGGGGACGACGTTGGAGGTCGACACCCGGCGGCTCCGGATCGTCGACACGCACGCTCCCACGGCGGAGCCCGTGGCAGAGCCGAGTACGGCGACGGTCGAGCCCGAGCCGACTGTCGAGCCCGAGCCGGCTCCCGAGTCGGCCGCGGTCGCCCCGGCACCGGCAGCGGGACCGGCAGCGACCGGGACGAGCCCGACCGACGCCGAGACCACCGACGACGAGATCACCGACGACGAGATCACCGACGCGGTGGTCGCCATCGTCGCCGACATGACCGGCTACCCACCCGAGCTCCTCGACCTCGACCTCGACCTCGAGGCCGACCTCGGCGTCGACACCGTCAAGCAGGCCGAGGTCTTCGCCGCCGTCCGCAACCGGTTCCACCTCGAACGCGACGAGACCCTCTCCCTGCGCGACTTCCCCACCCTCACCCACGTCATCGGCTGGGTCCACGACAAGACCACCACCACCAGCAGCACGCCGGCCACCTCCACCGAGCCCCAGCACGCAGTCGAGCCGACCGCCGTGCGGCACCTCGCCACGGTGGTCGGCGACCTGGACGCCGTGGACGCCCTGCCGCGCCGCGAGCCGGTCCCCGTGCTGCGACCGGCGCTCGACCGGTGCGTGCCGACCGGCGTCGTCCTCGACGCGGAGACCCGCGTGGTGATGATGCGCGACAGCGGCGGTGTCGCCGACGCCCTGGGGGCGCGGCTGGCCGATCGTGGGGTCACCGTGCTGCAGCTCGACCCCTCGAGGTCGGCGCAGGAGACCCTCTCGACCCTGGATGCCTGGTGCTCGCAGGGCGAGCTGGCCGGGGTGTACTGGCTGCCGGCGCTCGACGACGAGGGCCCGCTCGACTCGCTCGCGCCGGCCGACGTACAGGAGGCGCTCCGCCGTCGGGTGAAGCTCCTGTACGCCGTCATGCGGCGGCTGTACGACGACCAGGTGTTCCTCGTCGCCGGCACCCGGCTCGGTGGGTTCCACGGTTACGACGCTGCCGGCGCCACGGCACCCCTGGGCGGGGCGGTGACCGGGTTCGCCAAGTCCTACCGACGCGAGCGTCCCGACGATGTCGTGAAGGTGGTCGACGTGTCCCTGGAGGCACCGCCGGAGACGGTGGCGGACCTGTTGCTGGCCGAGACGGACCGGGATCCCGGTTGCGTCGAGGTCGGCTACGCCGACGGTCGGCGCTGGGGCGTCGGTCTCGCCTCCCGACCGTTCCCGCGGCAGGGCTCGGCGGCGGAGGGGACCACCCACCTCGGCTCCGACAGCATCGTGCTGGTCACCGGCGCCGCGGGCAGCATCGTCGCGGCCATCACCGCCGACCTGGCGCGCGCAGCCGGGGGCGGCACCTTCCATCTGCTGGATCTGTCTCCGGAGCCGGATCCCGCCGATCCCGACCTCCGGCTGTACGTCGACGACCGCGACGGCTTCAAGTCGGTCCTCGCCGAGCGGCTGAAGGAGCAGGGGCGGCGGCCGACACCCGTGGCGATCGAGAAGCAGCTCGCGGCCTACGAGCGCCGGGCCGCGGCGCTCACCGCGATCGACGCCGTACGGGACGCCGGCGGCACGGCCTGCTACCACGCGGTCGACCTGACCGACGCCGAGGCCGTCGCACAGGTCATGGCTCGGGTCCGCGAGTCCGGCGACCACATCGACCTGCTGCTGCACGCGGCCGGCGTCGAGGTCAGTCGCGCCCTGCCGGACAAGGAGCCCCAGGAGTTCGACCTGGTGCACGGCGTCAAGGCGGACGGCTGGTTCAACCTGATGAAGGGCGCCCGCGGCCTGCCGATCGGTGCCACGGTCGTCTTCTCCTCCGTGGCCGGCCGGTTCGGGAACGCCGGGCAGTGCGACTACGGCGCCGCCAACGACCTGCTGTGCAAGATCACCAGCAGCCTGCGGCGCACCCGGCCGGACACCCGTGCCATCGCCGTCGACTGGACCGCCTGGGGCGGGATCGGCATGGCCACCCGCGGGTCGACGCCCAAGATCATGGAGATGGCGGGCGTGGAGATGCTCCCGCCCGAGGCCGGTGCGGCCTGGATCAGGAGGGAGCTCACGGGGCACCGCTTCCGTGGCGAGGTCGTGGCAGCGGGCGCGCTCGGGCGCCTCGCCGAGGGCTACCACCCCACGGGCGGCGTCGAGCCGGCCTCCCTCACCTCCTGGGGCAGTGCGCTCGCCGGTGAGGTCGTCGAGGCGAACCTCCTCGACGGGCTCGTCGTGCGGATGACACTGGACCCCTCCGCACAGCCGTTCCTGGACGACCACCGCATCGACGGCACCGCCGTACTCCCGGGCGTCATGGGCATGGAGCTGTTCGCCGAGGCGGCCAAGGTGCTCGTGCCCGAGTGGTACGTCGTCGCCGTGGAGGACGTCGACTTCCTGGTGCCGGTGAAGTTCTATCGCGACGAGCCACGCACGTTGACCATCACCACCCGGATCCGACCCGACGGCCCCGACCTGCTCGCCGAGTGTCGGCTCGAGGCGGAACGGACGCTGCCCGGCAGTGCCGCGGCACAACGGACGGTGCACTTCACCGGCTCGGTACGACTCTCGGCCGACCGGTCCGACGCGGAACGGGGTACGCCGCTCGCGCAGGCCCGGGGGGCCGCGGTGATCGCGCCGGCGGACGTGTACCGGCTGTACTTCCACGGCCCGGCGTACCAGGTCGTCGGCGAGGCCTGGCGTGACGACGGTGCGGCCGTCGGGCGGCTCGCCGAGCATCTCCCGGCCGACCGAGCACCGGCCACCACGAACCTGCTCGGCCCGCGACTCGAGGAGCTGTGCTTCCAGGTCGCCGGGCTCTGGGAGGCCGGCCGTGAGGGCCGGCTGGCGCTGCCGTCCCACGTGGACCGACTGAGCGTGCTGGGCGACGTGGCGGACGGCGTGGGCGCACCGCCGGTGGCGATCGCCAGGCCGGCGGAGGGCCGGCCCGGCGTCTTCGACTGCCGGGTGCTCGACCAGGACGGCCGCATCCTGGTGCGGCTTGACGGCTACCGGACCGTGGCGATGCCAGGCCCGCTCCCCGACGACGTCCGCGCTCCGCTGCGTGCGGTCCTGGCCTGAGAGTCGAGGCGCAAGGTGAAACCCATCGATCGACTCGGGATCGTCAACCGCGCTGAGCCGGCCATCCGCCTGCTCACGGCGGTGGCCGACCTGAACCGGGCCGAGAGCGTTCACAGCGGGACCGCGCACCGGATCACCACGGTGGCCTTCTACACCGATCCGGACTCCGAGTCGTGGTTCGTGCAGGAGGCCGACGAGGCGGTACTCCTCGGCCCGGCGACCTACCTGGACGCGAACGACGGGCACCGCAAGTCGGCGTACCTCGACGAGGCGGCCGTGGTGGCAGCCCTGGTCGACGCCTCGTGCGACGCCGTGTGGGTCGGCTGGGGCTTCGTGTCCGAGCGTGCCTCCTTCGCGCAGCGCTGCGAGGAGGCAGGCATCGTCTTCGTGGGCCCGGACAGCGCCACCATCAGGGCGCTCGGTGACAAGATCTCTGCGAAGCGCCTGGCCGAGCGGGCCGACGTACCCGTTCTGCCCTGGGGCGGTGGCCCGGTCGACACTCCCGCGGACGCAGTGGCCCAGGCGGAGCGGCTCGGGTATCCCGTCGTACTCAAGGCGTCCGCAGGTGGCGGTGGCCGGGGGATCCGCGTGGTGCGGTCGCCGGCAGACCTGGAGTCGGCCCTCGCGTCCGCGCGTGGGGAGGCCGAGCTGGCCTTCGGTGACCCGGCGGTCTTCCTCGAGCGCTACGTCGAGGCCGCCCGCCATGTCGAGGTCCAGGTGATGGCGGACGGGTACGGGACGAGCTGGGCGGTGGGGGTGCGCGACTGCAGCATCCAGCGGCGCAACCAGAAGGTGATCGAGGAGTCGGCGTCCACCGCCCTGTCGCCAGGCACCGAGGCCGCGATCCGGTCCGCCGCCCTCCGCCTGTCCACGGCAGCCGGCTACCGCAACGCCGGCACCGTCGAGTTCCTGGTGGACCCGGCGACCCAGGAGTTCTTCTTCCTGGAGGTCAACGCGCGCCTGCAGGTCGAGCACCCGGTGACCGAGGCGACCACCGGCCTCGACCTGGTCAAGCTGCAGCTTCAGCTGGCACAGGGACATCGGCTGGAGGGCGAGCCGCCCGCACCGCGTGGTCACGCCATCGAGGCGCGGCTGTGTGCCGAGGACCCCGAGCAGGGGTTCGCGCCGGCATCCGGCCGGATCGCGATGCTCCACCTCCCGACCGGCAGCGGCGTCCGCGTCGACTCCGGCGTCCGCGAGTGCGACCAGATCTCCGACCAGTTCGACTCGATGATCGCGAAGATCATCGCCTGGGGCCAGGACCGCGACGAGGCGCTGGCTCGGCTGCGTCGAGCCCTGGCCCAGAGCACGGTCGTCGTGGAGACCGGTACGACGAACCGGTCGTTCCTCCTCGGGCTCCTGAACCGGCCGGAGATCGTGACGGGCGACTACGACAACCGCTGGCTCGACCGGATCACGGCGGCGGCGGACCACGTTCCACCACCCCATCCGGTGGCTCTGCTGGCCGCCGCGGTCGAGGCGTACGCCGCCGACCATGCGGCGTCCCAGGCGGCGTTCCATGCCGGCGCCCGTCGGGGTCGCCCCGAGATTCCCGAGACCGTGGGGGCACGGCTCCGGCTGCGCTACGCGGGGACGACCCACGACCTGTGGGTGTACCGCACGTCCCCGGGCTCCTTCCGGGTGCGCTCCGGGAACGTGTCGGCCGACCTCGAGGTCGACTCCGTGAACGCCTTCGAGCGCAGGGTCCGGTGCGGCGGCCACCACCACCGGGTGGTCGCGGTGACCCAGGGCGCGATGTTCCGGATCGTCGTGGACGGCACCTCCCACCGGGTGACCCGCGACGACGGAGGCGTGATCAGAGCCGGCTGGCCGGCGTTCGTCGTCTCGACCCTCGTGAAGCCCGGCGACCGGGTCGCCGAGGGGGACCCGGTCGCCGTACTCGAGAGCATGAAGATGGAGTCCACGGTCACCGCGCCGTACGCCGGTGAGGTCACCGCGGTCGAGGTGATGCCGAACGCCCAGGTCAGCACCGGTGGTCCGCTGCTGCGCATCCGGGGGATCGAGCCCGTCGGGGAGGCGCCGGTCGGTGACGGGGCGCTCGACCTGACCGGGATGGAGGCCCGGCCCATCCCGGGGACACCGCCGTGCGAGAGGGTCTTCGGCTCGTTGCGCAACTACCTGCTCGGATACGACCTCGACCCGGCGATGGTGAGGCGGCTGTTCGTCGAGCAGCGCAGGCTCGGCGAGCTCAGCCCGCCCGCCGACCCCGGACTGCTCCGGTGCGAGGACGGGCTGCTGGACCTGTTCGCCGAGGTGGGCGCGCTCTCCCGGCCGAGGACCGAGAGCGAACGCGGCGACGACCTGGCCTCCGCCAGCACGCAGGAGTTCCTCCTGGCCTACCTGCAGTGGCTCGACCCCGATCGCGCCGGTCTGCCCGACGCCTACCGCGCGCGCCTGCTCACGGCACTGGCCCGCTACGGCGTCACCGGACTCGAGCGCACCCCCGAGCTGGAGGCCGCGGTCGTCTGGATGTTCAGGTCGTTCAGCCGCATCGGTGAGCTCGCCCCGGTGGTGATGTCGATCCTCGAGCGCCGACTCCGCGCGCGGCGCCAGCTCGCGCCCCTGGCCGACGAGCAGATGCGGGCCAGGTTCGACCGGCTGGCGACGTCGGCGCGGACCCGCCACCAGGCCATCGCCGAGCTCGCCCATGACGTCGTGTTCCGCTACTTCGACGAGCCCGTCCTCGAAGCGCTGGTGGAGTCGGAGGACGTCGAGACCGAGCGCTCCCTGGCCGCCGTCGAGGCCGACCCGTGCGGCCCCGGTGCCGCGCAGACGATCGAGCGCCTGGTGAGCTCTCCCCACCCACAGCGGGGAGCCCTGCTGCGCCACTGGCTGGGGACGGAGGACCGGGACCTCCAGAAGATCCTGTTGGAGATCTACGCACGCCGCTACTACCGCATCCGCGAGCTCCAGGACGTGAGGTTCGACGAGCAGGACGGCCAGCTGCTCCTGTCCGCGGACTACGACTGGGAGAACAAGCACATCCACCTGGTCGTCGGGTACGTCGAGCTGTCCCGGCTGCCCGAGGCGGCCCGCGCCGTGGCCGCGCACCTGCGAGACGTCGCGGTCGACCGGCAGGTGACGGTCGACCTGGCCACCTGGCGCGGCGGTCCGCACACCGGGGCCGAGGAGACCGCGCCGGTGGTGGAGGAGCTGCTGGCGACCAGCGACTTCGGCCGCGTGCCGTGGCGGGTGGACGTGACGGTGACCACGACTGACGGCGACGAGGCGGAGCACTTCCGTACGCTGCATCTGAGCTACCGCCCCGCGGCCGGAGGCGGGCTCCAGGAGGACCCGCTCTACCGCAACCTCCACCCGATGCTGGCCAAGCGGCTGGACCTCTGGCGGCTCGCGAACTTCCGGCTCGAGCGACTGGCGTCCGCCGAGGACGTCTACCTCTTCCACGGGGTCGCCCATGACAACCCGAAGGACACCCGCCTCTTCGCGCTGGCCGAGATCCGCGACCTGACGCCCGTCGTCGACGGCACCGGGGCGCGGTCCTACCCCTGGCTCGGTCGGATGGGTGTGCAGTGCCTGGCCGCGATGCGCGCCGCGCTGGCGACCTTCCCCGCACGCAGCCGGCCGACCTCGAACCGGATCGTGCTGTACGTGCGACCCCTCTGGGACGTGCCTCGTGACTCCTGGCCCGGCCTGGCGCGCACGTTCGCGCCCCTGGCCGAGGGGGTCGGCCTGCAGAAGGTCCTGCTCCGCGTCCGCATCCCCGAGCCGAACGGGTCGGTCAGCGACGTCGTGCTGGACGTGGAGGGCATGGGCGGTCAGGGCGTGACCGTGCGCGAGGGCCAGTCCCGCAACGAACCGATCCGCACCCTCACGCCGTACCGGCAGAAGGTGCTGCGTGCCCAGCGCTTCGGCGTGCCCTACCCCTACGAGATCCTGCGCATGCTGACGGCTCGGCCGGGCGCGTCCGCGGACTTCCCGCCGGGCACGTTCGTGGAGCACGACCTGGACCGGGACGGCCACCTCGAGCCGGTCACGCGGGAGGCCGGCCTGAACTCCGCGAACGTCGTGGTCGGGGTCCTCACCAACCGCACCGCGAAGGTCCCGGAGGGCATGAGCAGGGTCGCGATCCTCAGCGATCCGACCCACGGGCTGGGCAACCTCGCGGAGCCCGAGTGCCGTCGGATCCTGGCCGCCTTGCACCTCGCCGAGCAGATGAGGGTGCCGGTCGAGTGGTTCGCGGTGTCCTCGGGCGCGCTGATCGCGATGGAGAGTGGCACGGAGAACATGGACTGGATCGCAGCCGTCCTCCGCGGGCTCATCGAGTTCACCCAGGGCGGCGGCGAGGTCAACCTCGTGGTGACCGGCATCAACGTCGGGGGCCAGCCGTACTGGAACGCCGAGGCGACCATGCTCATGCACACCCGCGGCATCCTGGTGATGCTGCCGACCAGTGCCATGGTGCTCACCGGCAAGCAGGCGCTGGACTTCTCGGGAGGCGTGTCGGCCGACGACAACTTCGGCATCGGCGGCTACGACCGGGTGATGGGCCCGAACGGCCAGGCACAGTACTGGGCGGCCACACTCGAGGACGCCTGCCGTATCCTGCTGCGTCACTACGAGCACACCTTCGTGGTCCCCGGGGAGAGGTTCCCGCGTCGGGCCGCGACGCGCGATCCGGTGGACCGCGACGTCCGCGCCTCGCTCCACGCGAGGGTCGAGGGCACCGACCAGTGCACGGTCGGGGACGTCTTCTCGGTCGAGCTCAACCCCGAGCGCAAGAAGCCGTTCGACATCCGGTCCGTGCTGCGAGCGGTCGTCGACACCGACAGCGACCCGCTGGAGCGGTGGGCCGCGTGGCGCGGCGCCGAGACCACGGTGGTCTGGGATGCGCACATCGGCGGGGTGCCGGTCTGCCTGCTCGGGCTGGAGTCCCGTACCCTCGCCCGGCGCGGGTACGTCCCCGCGGACGGGCCGGCGTCGTGGACGTCGGGGACCCTGTTCCCGCAGTCGGCGCGCAAGGCGGCCCGCGCCGTCAACGCAGCCAGCGGGAACCGGCCGCTCGTCGTACTGGCCAACCTGTCCGGGTTCGACGGGTCGCCGGAGTCCATGCGCCACTGGCAGCTCGAGTACGGCGCCGAGATCGGCCGCGCGGTGACGAACTTCCGTGGCCCGATCGTCTTCGTCGTGGTGTCCCGCTACCACGGGGGTGCCTTCGTGGTCTTCTCCAAGCAGCTGAACCCGATGATGGAGATCGCCGCGGTCGAGGGCTCGTTCGCCTCGGTCATCGGTGGCGCGCCCGCGGCGGCGACCGTCTTCGTCCGCGAGGTGCAGTCGCGGACCGAGAGCGACCCGCGCGTCACCGACCTCCGCGACCGGATCGCCGCCTCGGACCCGGACCACGCCGGCGCCCTCCGCGCGGCCCTGGCGCAGGTGAGCGACCAGGTGCGCTCGGAGAAGCTCGGCGAGGTCGCCGACGAGTTCGACGCGATCCACACCATCCAGCGCGCGCGCCGGGTCGGGTCCGTCGACACGATCATCCCGGCTGCCGAGCTCCGGCCGTACGTGATCGCTGCTCTCGAGCGCGGGCTCGCGCGGGCCGGCGGCTGAGCCGCGCGAGGCATCACTCCGACAGGGGGTGCTCCACCCAGCTGTGCACGGGACGGGCATCCTCGAGGTCGCCGGAGGATGCCAGCGCGACGGGTTCGGCGAGCGAATTCTCGGACACCACGGTCAGCACGAACGACCCGACCCGACGCCACCGGCCCGGGAAGCGGCCCCCGGTCGCCGTGTCGACCTCGAGGCCGGACCAGGCGGCCGTTGCGTCGCCTCGCCCGAGCACCACCTCGACCTCGCGCGTGTCGAGCCGCAGTCCGGTCTGCAGCACCTTCAGCGCGCTCTCCTTCGCCGACCAGATCAGGTTGGTGACGAGGTCACGTCGGGGGGTGGGCTGCGCCGCGACGTACGCCTGCTCGTGCGGGGTGAGGAAGTCATCCACGAAGCCGGGAGTCCGCGGCTCGACCAGCTCGAGGTCGCAGCCCAGCCGGCCGACGGACTCCCCCAGCACGCAGACCGCCCATCCGGCCCGGTCGCTGAGCGACACGTCGAAGCGTGTGCCGTCGCCGTCGATGCTCACGACCGGCGCGCCGCTGGGTCTGTTGGCGACCTCGATGCGGGCCAGGGATGCGTGCTCGTGGGGCAGTCCTGCCACGCTGGCGACCGCCTGCTTGCAGACCCACCGTCGCAGGAGGTACTCGGTCCGGCGCTTCGCCAGTCGCGTCGCCGAGGCTCGGGCTGCCTCGGCGTCGGTCAGCCAGTCGTCGCTGCTCGGCAGCTCGTGCTCCCCCCGGGCCAGCCAGTGCACCGCGCGAGCGGGGGTCTCGGACGCCATGCCACACGGTAGGACGCCGGTCCTGCGCGGAACCACCCGACCGGCTCGAGCGGCTCAGCGGTCCGCGGGCGCGAGCACGACGTCGAAGGCGACCCGCGACCACGGCCCCGCCACGTCGCGACCGTCCGGCGTCGGCGTGCCGGGCGGCTGTCGGTGTACGTCGACCACGAGCGACTCGCGGACGCCGAAGACGCTGTCGGAGTCGAGGTGGGCGGCGCCGCGCGGGAAGACGTGCGTGACCAGGGTGCGGTGACCCTCGGCCACGACCATCAGGTGCAGGTGGGCGGCCCGCATCGGGGAGCGCCCGGCGGCGCGCAGCAGCCGGCCGACGGGCCCGTCGTCGGGGATCGGGTACGGCGTGGGGGTCACCGCCCAGAACCGGTAGCCGCCGTCTGCGTCGGTGTGCAGATGGCCGCGACCGGCGACGCGGTCGTCGCCGTACTGCACGTCGTAGCGGCCGTCGGCGTCCGCCTCCCAGATCTCGACCAGTGCGCCCGGGACCGGCCGGCCGTCGGTACCGGTGACGGTGCCCTCGACCCAGCAGGGCTCGCCGCGCGCACCGCCGGAGATGTCGCCGCCGAGGCCGACGTCGGGCGAGCCCTCGACGAAGAACGGGCCGAAGACGGTCGCCTCGGTGGCGTGCGCGTAGGCCTGGTTGTTGATCGTGATGGTCTGCATCGAGGCGCCCAGCACGTCGGACAGCAGGATGAGCTCGTGTCGGCGGTCGTCGGTGAGGTGACCGACCTCGGTGAGGAATCCGATCGCCTGCGCCCACTCGTCCTCGGTCAGCCGGGTCTCGCGCAGGAAGGCGTGCAGGTGGCGGGTCAGCGCCTCGAGCAGCTCCCCGGCGCGGGGGTCGGGCGTGTTCGCGTACGACGCGAGCACCCGCTCGGTGAGCTCCGCCTCCCGGGCCTCCTGCTGGGTCGCCTGCCCCGCGCCCTGACTCTCAGCCACGCTCACCGCCCTCTCCACCGAAGGGACCGTCGCCGCTCCCCGGGCCGGGGAGGGAGCCGACCCAGTCCCGTGCCTGCGCGTGGGACCTGAGCCTGACGACCGGCAGGTCCGGCCGCTCGACCGAGAGCTCGCGGTCGAGGTCGGAGTACCGGTGGCGGGTGCGCCAGGCCCACCGCAGGATGTGCTCGCGGTCGGTGAGCACGGTGTGGAGCGGAGCCTCTTCGTTGCCGTTCCAGAGCCGCTCGCGGCGGACCCGCCGCCGCAGGGTCCGGCGGGTGAGCTGCCAGAGGACCAGCCGCGTCGGCAGGTCCAGCCACACCATCAGCTGCGCCCGCGCCAGGGTGAGCGGCCGGGCCGCGTCGTACTGCCACTCGGTGACCCAGGCCTCCCGCCGCACGAGCGCGGCGACGTCGTCGGCGAAGGTGGGCCGTGGCTCCCATTCCGGGCCGTGGAAGAGCCCGTCGAGCTCGACGTACTCGATGCCGAGACGCGAGCCGATCTGTCGGGCCAGGGTCGACTTGCCCGAGCCCGAGACACCGGCCACGAGGACCCGCCGCGGAGCCTCCGCCGACGCACTCATCCCGGCGCCGCCCCGGCCCAGGCC
>JBAUWD010000262.1:0-5771 GCA_049583575.1 Nocardioides sp. | reverse complement strand
GAGCCTTGCCGGCCCGGCCGCTGCCCGACACGGCCGCCTTGACCTCGCTCGGCGTGTGCAGCGCGACCGGCAGCCCGCGGCGGGCCGCCGCGACCATCGCGATGCCGCTGGCCTGGGCGGTGCCCATGATCGTGCTGGAGTCGGACCGCGCGAAGACGCGCTCGATCGCGACCGCATCCGGCCGGTGCTCGTCGAGCCAGGCCTCGATGCCGCGCTCGATGTGCATCAGGCGCTGCGAGACGTGCTCGTCGGCGGAGGTGCGCAGGACGTTGACGTCGACCAGCCGCAGCGGCCGGCCGACGCTGCCCTCGACCACGCCCATGCCACATCTGGTCAGACCGGGGTCGATCCCCAGCACGCGCATGACGTCGCCCTTCGTCCGAACACCTGTTCGCACGTCACGCTATCCGCAGTCGTCCCGGGTACGGCGTACGACACGCGGCGGGGCCGCGCGACCTCAGGCGTCGAGCTGGGCCATGACCTCGTCGGGGACGTCGAAGTTGGCGAAGACGTTCTGTACGTCGTCGCTGTCCTCGAGCGCCTCGATCAGGCGGAACACCCGGGCGGCGCCGTCCTTGTCGAGGGCGACCTGGAGGTCGGGGACGAACTCCGCCTCGGCGGAGTCGTAGTCGATGCCGGCCTCCTGCAGGGCGGTGCGCACGGCGACCAGGTCGGTCGCCTCGGTCACCACCTCGAACGCCTCACCCAGGTCGGTGACGTCCTCGGCTCCGGCGTCGAGCGCGGCCTCAAGCAGGTCGTCCTCGGTCACCGTGCGGTCGTCCTGGGACTGCGGGACGAGGATCACGCCCTTGCGGTTGAACAGGAAGCTGACCGAGCCCGGGTCGGCGAGCGAGCCGCCGTTGCGGGTCATCGCCGTACGCACCTCCATGGCCGCGCGGTTGCGGTTGTCGGTGAGGCACTCGATCAGCATGGCCACGCCGTTCGGGCCGTAGCCCTCGTACATGATGGTCTGGTAGTCCGCTCCCCCGGCCTCGGCGCCGGAGCCGCGCTTGACCGCGCGGTCGATGTTGTCGTTGGGGACCGACGACTTCTTGGCCTTCTGGATCGCGTCGTAGAGCGTCGGGTTGCCCCCGATGTCTCCCCCGCCCATCCGGGCCGCGACCTCGATGTTCTTGATGAGCTTGGCGAACATCTTGCCGCGCCGAGCGTCGACGATCGCCTTCTTGTGCTTGGTGGTCGCCCATTTGGAGTGGCCGGACATGCTTCCTCTTCTTACGCGTCGTCGATCAGGTCCAGGAACAGCCGGTGGATCCGGTCGTCACCATCCACCTCCGGGTGGAAGGACGTCGCCAGCAGCGCCCCCTGCCGGACCGCGACGATCCTACCGGCGGCCCCCCTACCGGCGGCCCCGTCGGGAGCGGAGTCGTCGCCGATGCGGGCCAGCACCTCGACGTCGGGCCCGGCGTCCTCGACCCAGGGTGCCCGGATGAAGACGGCGTGCACGGGGTCGGCGATGCCGTGGAAGTCGAGTTCGCCCTCGAAGGAGTCGACCTGGCGGCCGAACGCGTTGCGCCGCACCGTGATGTCGAGCCCGCCGAGGGTCTCCTGGTCGGCCGTGCCGTCGAGGACCCGGTCCGCCAGCATGATCATGCCGGCGCAGGTGCCGAACGTGGGCAGGCCCTCCTTGATCCGCTGCCGCAGCGGCTCGAACAGGTCGAAGGTCCGCGCGAGCTTGAACATCGTGGTGGACTCACCGCCCGGGATCACCAGCCCGTCACAGGCCTCGAGCTCGGCCACCCGTCGTACGCCGATCGCGGTGGCGCCCAGCGACTCGAGCATCCGCAGGTGCTCGCGCACGTCGCCCTGCAGGGCGAAGACGCCGACGGTCTGACTCATCCGGTGGGGCGCGGTCTACCAGCCGCGCTCGGCCAGGCGGTGCGGTTGGGGGATCTCCTCGACGTTGATCCCCACCATCGCCTCACCGAGCCCGCGGCTCACCTTCGCCACGACGTCCGGGTCGTCGTAGAAGGTGGTGGCCTTGACGATCGCCTCGGCCCGCTCGGCGGGGTTGCCGGACTTGAAGATGCCCGAGCCGACGAACACGCCCTCGGCTCCGAGCTGCATCATCATCGCGGCGTCGGCCGGCGTCGCGATGCCGCCCGCGGTGAAGAGCACGACCGGCAGCTTGCCGGCGGTCGCCACCTCGCGGACCAGGTCGTACGGCGCCTGCAGCTCCTTCGCCGCGACGTACAGCTCGTCCTCGCTGAGGCCGTGCAGCCGGCGCAGCTCGGCGCGGATGGTGCGCATGTGCGTGACGGCGTTGGAGACGTCGCCGGTGCCGGCCTCGCCCTTCGAGCGGATCATCGCCGCACCCTCGGTGATCCGGCGCAGCGCCTCGCCCAGGTTGGTGGCGCCGCAGACGAAGGGCACCGAGAACTGCCACTTGTCGATGTGGTTGGCGTAGTCGGCCGGAGTCAGCACCTCGGACTCGTCGATGTAGTCGACGCCCAGGCTCTGGAGGACCTGCGCCTCGGCGAAGTGACCGATGCGCGCCTTGGCCATCACGGGGACGGAGACGGCCTCGATGATGCTGTCGATCATGTCGGGGTCGCTCATCCGCGAGACGCCGCCCTGGGCGCGGATGTCGGCCGGCACGCGCTCGAGGGCCATCACCGCGACGGCGCCGGCGTCCTCGGCGATCTTCGCCTGCTCGGCGGTGACCACGTCCATGATCACGCCGCCCTTGAGCATCTCGGCCATGCCGCGCTTCACGCGCGTCGTGCCGGTGCCACCCTGCTCGCTGGTCGAGCCTGTCGGGACCATCTCAGCCATGCCTCGATCTTACGGCTGAGGAGCGGGTCGCCCCTATTCGGTATCGGCCCCCGCAGCCAGCCCCTGGCGCCGTACGACGAGGACCCGCTGGACGACTGTGATCGTGCTGGCCACGGCCAGGACCCCGAGGGTCAACGGGATCAGCCACATCACCTTGTGGTCGGCGCCGAGCAGGCGCAACAGGTCCGCCAGTCCGGTCATCACCAGGATCGACACGAGGCGGTCAGCGCGCTCGGCGATGCCCACCTTCGCCTGCATGCCCAGCGACTCGGCACGCGCTCGTGCGTACGACGTCACCGACCCCATCGACAGGCAGTAGATCGCCAACGCCGCCCAGCCCTCGTTGTCGCCGGGCCCGACGTAGTACATCGCCAGCCCGCCGAAGACGGCCGCGTCCCCGATCCGGTCGAGGGTGGAGTCCAAGAAGGCGCCGAACGACGTCATCTGACCGCTGGTGCGTGCCATGTAGCCGTCGATCATGTCGCTGAACACGAACGCCGTGATCACCAGCACCCCGGCCAGCAGCCAGCCCTGCGGGAAGAAGACGAGTGCACCGGCGCAGACCCCGAGGGTGCCGACGACCGTCACCGCGTTGGGGCTGACCCCGAGCCTGAGCAGGAGGTTGCCGACGGGCGACCAGAGCTTGGTCCAGAACTGGCGGAAGCGTTCGAGCATGGCGGCAGCAGGGTATCCGCCGAACTGCCTCCGGCCGCCATCAGGAGGGGCTCGCCACGTCGGCTGGGGCGTACGGTGGCACTGCGGAGCCATTCAGGCTCCCGACGATGGAGCCAGCATGAGCGACAAGTCGCCGCGGCAAGGCATGTCCAAGAAGTCCTCGAAGACGATCAAGGAGAAGCGCGCGGACAAGCGCGCCAAGCAGCGTCCGGAGAGCCTCTCGGAGCAGGTCCACCCGAACAAGAAGAGGTGACCCTGCTCGAGCTGGGCGTGCTCGGCCGGTCGACCAAGGAGATCGAGCGCCGCCTCCCGATCCACCCGGAGCATCTCTCACGCCTCGAGCCGGAGGTCGCGGGCCGGATCACGCTCGAGCACGGGTACGGCGAGAGGTTCGGCCGCACGGACGGGCAGCTCGCCGGGTACGTCGCGGGCTTCGCCTCCCGCGAGCAGATCCTCGAACGATCCGACGTGGTGCTGCTGCTCGAGCCCCAGTTGGATGACGTCGCGGCCCTCCGCCACGGACAGACGCTGTGGGGGTGGCCGCACTGTGTGCAGAACACCGAGCTCACCCAGATCGCGATCGACCACGAGCTGACCCTGATCGCCTTCGAGGCGATGAGCCACTGGACGCGCGACGACACGGTGGGCCTCCACGTCTTCCACAAGAACAACGAGCTGGCCGGCTACTGCTCCGTGCTGCACGCACTGCAGCTGACCGGGTCCACCGGCGACTACGGCCGTCGGTTGTCGGCGGTCGTGATCGGCTTCGGCGCCACCGCGCGGGGAAGCCGTGACGGCACTCAGCGCGCACGGCATCCACGAGGTCTCCGTGCTGACGACGCGCGGAGTCGCCGCCGTCGCGTCGCCGATCCACTCCGTACGGATCGTCCAGTTCGACCACGACCCCGGTGGCGGCCCGAGCCACGTGATCACCGACCGGGGCAGGGTCTCGCTGGCACCCTTCCTCTCGGCTCGCGACGTGGGACATCAGCGAGGCGCTGATCCCGTTCCTGCGTCCGGTGCTGGAGGGCCCCGACGCGTGGGAGATGGACGAGACCCTCAACCGCGCGATCGAGGTCCAGGAGGGGCGGGTGCGCAACACGGCGATCCTCGACTTCCAGCACCGCAGCGAGGAGTACCCCTACGAGGTCGGGTGATCCGCCTCGGCCCAGGCGGTCGCCAGGAGCTCCCGCGTCTCCTGCAGGAGCTGGGGCAGCGTCTTCGTCCTCCCGATCACCGGCATGAAGTTCTGGTCGCCCACCCAGCGGGGTACGACGTGCTGGTGGAGGTGGGCGGCGATGCCGGCGCCCCCGGCGGCGCCCTGGTTCATCCCGACGTTGAAGCCCTCGGCGCTCGACACCGCCCTCAGCACCCGCAACGCTGCCTTGGTGAGGGCGCTCATCTCGTCGGCCTCGGCGGTCGTGGTCTCGGTGTAGTCGGCGACGTGCCGGTAGGGGCAGACCATCAGGTGGCCGGGAGCGTAGGGGTAGAGGTTGAGCACGGCGTACGCCAGCTCGCCACGGCATACCACGAGTCCCGCCGCGTCGTCGCCGAGCCGAGGGATCCGGCAGAACGGGCACTCCCCGGTCGAGTCGTCGGCCGGCTTGTTCTCGCCGCGGAGGTAGGCGATCCGGTACGGCGTCCACAGCCGCTCGAGCCCGTCGGGTCCGCCGATCCCGTCCTGGTGCGCCGCCTCGTCCGCCATGGCGACACTGTAGGAGGGCAGTCACCCGGCGACGGCGCAAGCCCGGTGCCACCTGGTGACACCGGCGTACCGCTGTCGTGACAGGCGACCCTAGTCTCGGGACGTGAGCGAGCCCATCCTGCGCCCGGCGACACCGGACGACGTCGACGCGATCGCCGACCTCTTCCACCGGGGCTGGCACGATGCACACCCGGGGCGGGTCCCGGAGGGACTGACCGCGCGCCGCACGCCGGAGGCGTTCCACGAGCGGGTCGCCGAGCGCATCGCGGAGACCGAGGAGACCACCGTCGCCGAGGTCGACGGCACGATCGCGGGCTTCATCATGGTGAACGGCGACGAGGCCGAGCAGGTGTACGTCGACCGGCCGTTCCGCGGCACCACCGTCGCGACGCTCCTGCTGACCGAGGCCGAGCGGCAGATCGCCGCCGCGGGGCACGACGTCGCCTTCCTGGTCGTGGTCCGCGGCAACGACCGGGCCCAGGCGTTCTATGCCCGCCAGGGCTGGGTGGACGAGGGCGACTTCGACTATCCCGTCACCGCACTCGGCGAGGTCTTCATCTCGCCGTGCCGCAGGTTCACCAAGCGCGTGCGCTGACCG
>JBAUWD010000261.1:0-29422 GCA_049583575.1 Nocardioides sp. | reverse complement strand
GTTCGTGCCGTGCTGCCGCTGGCCGAGAACGTGGTCGGCGAGCGGGCGCTGCGCCCCGGGGACGTCGTCGCCCATCCGGACGGTCGTCGTACGGAGGTCCTCGACACCGACTCCGAGGGCCGGCTGGTCCTGGCCGACGCGATCGCCTACCTCGCCCGATCGGGAGTGGAGCGGGTCGTCGACGTCGGGACCCTGACCGACGGCGGCGGCCTCGGACCCCTGCTGTGGGGGTGCTGGGGCAACGATCCGGGGCTGGTCGACGCCCTGGTCGCCAGCGGTGCCGCAGCCGGCGACCCGGGCTGGGCACTGCCGCTGCGACGGGAGTACCGGCGCCTGCTCGGGTCCGACGTCGCCGACGTCGTCAACGTGGCCTGGGACGTGCCGGACGGCGCGCTGATGGCCGCGACCTATCTGTCGACCTTCGCCGACGGCGTGCGCTGGGCACACGTCGACAACGGCTCGACCGCCTACCTCGAGTCGGCGTTCGAGCCCTGGCCGAAGGGTGCGACCGGCTCGCCGACCCGGGCGCTGCTGGAGTTCCTGACGACCATGTCCGACCCGGGGAGGCCGACGTGAGAGTGACGCTGCTGAGCGAGGCCGCCATCCGCGAGCTGGTCGAGCCGGCCGATGCCATCGACGCGGTCCGAGCGTCCTTCGTCAGCCTCGCCGAGGGGCGGGTCACCATGCCCGCGCCGAGCGAGATGTACTTCGAGGAGGCCCAGGGGGACATCCACGTCAAAGGAGCCTTCCTGCACGGCGCGTCGTACTTCTCCTACAAGGCGGCCTCCGGCTTCTACGACAACCCGCGGCTGGGGTTGCCGACGAACGCCGGACTCGTACTGGTCTTCGACGCGCGGACCGGCTTCCCGACCGCGGTCCTGCTGGACAACGGGTACCTGACCGATCTGCGCACCGGCGCGGCCGGCGCCGTCGCCGCCGACCTGCTGGCGCGGCGCGACGTCGACAAGGTCGCCGTCCTCGGTGCCGGCGTCCAGGCCCGACGCCAGCTGGAGCTGCTCACGGCCGTCCGGAGCCCGGCGCTGGTCGAGGTCTGGGCCAGGCGGGCGGAGCAGGCAGAGGAGTACGCCGGCGAGATGGCCGAGCGACTCGGGCTCGTCGTGCGCGTCGCGCCCGAGCCGAGGGCGGCCGTCGAGGGGGCCGCGATCGTGGTCACGACGACGCCCTCGAGAGAGCCGTTGGTCCACGGAGCGTGGCTCGGTCCCGGGCAGCACGTGACCGCAGTGGGCGCCGACGTGCCGGAGAAGCAGGAGCTCGCCCCCGACGTGTTCGCCCGTGTCGACAAGATCGTGGTCGACAGCCGCGCGCAGGCGCTGCGGTCGGGCGACACCCAGGGAGCGGTGGCAGCCGGCGTCATCACCGTCGACGACCTCCACGCCGAGCTGGGAGAGATCGCGGCCGGGCTGCGTCCCGGCCGTGAGGACGACGACGAGATCACGCTCGCCGACCTCACCGGTCTCGGCGCCCAGGACGCTGCGATGGCCAACCTGGTCACCGAGCGAGCCCTCGCCGCCGGGCTCGGCCGGGCGATCGAGATCTGAGGCCGAGATGGCAGACGCGTCCGACGACCTTCCGACGCTCGACGACGTCCGTACGGCGAGGGACCGGATCGCGCCCCTGGTGGACCCGAGCCCGGTCGTACGCTCCCCGGTGCTGTCGCGGCGGCTCGGCCGGCCGGCGTGGCTGAAGCTGGAGAACCTCCAGCCGCCGGGTTCGTTCAAGGTCCGGGGCGCGGCGAACAAGCTCCTGGCGCTGGGTGAGCAGGGCCGGCGCGCCGGCGTGATCACCTGCTCGGGCGGCAACCACGGGGCAGCGGTCGCGTACGTGAGCGCGCTCCTCGGCGTACCGGCGACCGTCTGCGTCCCGGAGAACGTCGACCCGGTCAAGCTGGCCACGATCCGGCAGGCGGGAGCGGAGGCGGTGGTCGAGGGGGCGACCTTCGACGAGGCCGTCGAGGTGTCGCTCCGCCTGGCCGAGGAGCGGGGGCTGGTCTACGTCCATCCCTTCGACGACCCCGACGTGATCGCGGGGCAGGGGACGATCTTCCTCGAGGCGGCCGAGCAGGTGCCCGACGTCGCGATGATCGTGGGGGCTCTGTCCGGCGGCGGCCTGTGCGGTGGCATCGGGATCGCGGCGAAGGGAGCCCGGCCGGACGTGGAGGTGGTGGCGGCCTCCGCGCGGAACGCCGCGAGCATGGTCGCCAGCGTGCGGGCCGGGCACCCCGTCGACGTACCGTACGCCGACACCCTCGCGGAGGTCCTGTCCGGCGGGATCGGCCTGGACAACCGCTGGTCCTTCCGGGCGGTGCGCGACCACGTCGACCGGCACGTGCTCGTCGACGAGGATGACCTGGCCGACGCCATGGTGTTCCTCCTGCGCACGCATCGGGTCGTGGCGGAGGGTGGTGGCTCGGCACCGGTCGCGGCGGCTCTGGCCGGACTGTTTGACTCGGAGCGGTCGCCCGAGGGTGCGGTCGTGCTCGTCGTCAGCGGGGGAAACCTCGACCCAGCCCGGGTCGTGGAGCTGGACACGCGGCGTTCCGGGGCATGAGGGACGCGCGGCATGAGAGACGCGGGGCATGAGGGACGCGGGGCATGAGGGACGCGGGGCATGAGGGACGCGGGGCATGAGGGACGCGGGGCCGCCGCGGGCACACCCCTCGTACCCGGCACCGGAGGGGAACCTCGACGGGCCGGCGAGGCCAGTACGGCGGTGCACGTCGGCGGCCGGATCCCGGGCCGACCCGGTCCCGCCGACGATTGTGAGACGCTCCTGGCGATGGGTTAGAGTTCCATCCGCTCATCGAGCACACCAGGCCCCGTAGCGCAGTTGGTTAGCGCGCCGCCCTGTCACGGCGGAGGCCGCGGGTTCGAGTCCCGTCGGGGTCGCCACCCAAGAACGGCCTCTCGCCTGCGGCAACGCGGAGCGAGAGGGCGTCTGCCTTCAGCGACTCAGGGGCCGCACAGTGGCCGTGTCCCGTGTCAACTCGGGTCGACGCTGCCAGGGGCTCTGGCCGTGTCCATCGCGCCTGCCACCGTGTCGATGCTGCCGGTCTCGGGGTTGATGGAGCGCAAGGGCCAGAGAACGACGCCTGGCGTCCCGGCCCCCTTGACCCGCTGCGAACCTTCGTAGCATGCGTACCGCCGAATGAGAAGACGAATTGAGACGCCCGGTGGCGAGGCACGGGCGATGAGGAATCGGAGGGTTGTTGGCGGAGTCGGTGGCCGTTGGGCAGGAGGTCTTGGGCGCTGGATGAAGGCCCGCGCGGTGGGTTGTCTCGGGCAGACGCTTCGAGGTTGTTGTCAACGGAGCGCGCTGTCGCCACCAGCGCTTGGAGTGAGTGAAACGGCCGGCGAGCCTTCTCCAGGTGACGTCGGCCGACGCCGGTCCTTGACCCTCCGAGCAGGCGTTTGCTTGACTGCCACCTAGGCGATGGAGCTCACCTGGACCCCGTTTCGGTCCGAACCGCCTTTCGGCTGATGGCTTCTGCGATCGAAGGAGTCGCAGATGCCTGTATCCGCTTGTGCATCCCACCCTCACCGGGCGCCTGGACGGGATGCGGCTTCTCCGTGTACGCCCGATGAGTCGCTCGTAGGACTTCGGTGGTCGGGGCTGGTGACCCGACGGCGAGACACCCCGCTGATCAAGCGCAGCACCGGCACCGGCCCTGACCGGCGTGAGCATTGGGTGCTCCACGGCGGGCGCCCGAGGCCCGGCGACGGAGCGCTGGCTCGCGCTCGTCGAGAGACGACAGGCACCGGGGTCGCCGTCCAGCGCGAGCGGCGTGCCTTCTCCGCTCGCGTTTCCGCGAATCACGACGGCGACCTGGTGGGAGAAGCCGATGCCGAGCGCGCGTGGGTCGGGATTGGGCACTTGGGCTGCCTGGCGTCCGTCATCAAGGGGAAGGCGCCCACGATCCCCTACCTCGGGAACCTGTGGCGTGACGACCAGGCGACCACATGACCATCACCCTGTCGCGGCAGCTCATCCAGCTGCTGCAGGTCCTCACGGTCTGCGTCGGCGCTCCCTTGGTGACCGGTTTCATCGCCCAGGCGGAGGCACGGCTCCAGGGGCGTCGTGGACCGCGAATCCTGCAGCCGTACTACGACCTGGGCAAGCTGTTCGGCAAGGAGGCTCTGGCGCCCCACGGCGCCGGTCCGTTCTTCCTGCTCGCCCCGATGGTCGCGTTCGCCTGCTACCTGACCGTGCCACTCCTCATCCCGGTGCTGACGGCCTACCCACTGCCGCTGGGGTTCATGGGCGACATCCTGGGCGGGGGATTCATCCTCGCTCTGGCCAGCTTCGTGATCGCGGTTGCTGCCGCCGAGACCGGTGACGCCTACGCCCAGCTCGGCTCCAGCCGCGCCAAGACGTTCGGCGCGATCACCGAGCCTGTGGTGCTGCTGGTCGTGTTCACCGTCGCCATCGTCACGACCACCGACCTGCCGTATGTGCTCGGTGCCACGGTGCGAAGCGGGCCTGACCAGATCATCCGGCCGGCACACCTGCTGGCCTCGGCAGCGTTGTTCATGGTGATCCTGTTCGAGACTGGCCGGATCCCGGTCGAGACACACAGCGGCACGACGGAGTTCGGGATGATCGAGGAAGCGCGCGGCTTCGAGCATTCCGGTCCGTATTTCGCACTTCTCCGTTGGGGCTCGTCGATGAAGCAGCTGATCCTCTACGTGATCCTGCTCAACGTGTTCGTCGCCCCCTGGGGTTTGGCGTCCACCCAGGCGTTTGGAGCGGTTCTACTGGCGATCGTCTTGCTGTTGGCGAAGTGCTGCGCGCTGGGAGTGGTCATCGCGGTCATCGATGACTCGTTCGCCAAGCTGAGGCTGTTCAAGATCACCGAGTTCGTCGCTGCCGCGTTCCTCCTTGCGACCCTGGCTGTCTTCACGCTCTATCTGGGGGGTGGGTGATGACCGCACCGTCCGTCTTCGACGGACTCGCGAACACGATCGCGGTGATCGTGCTCCTGCTCGAGTTCATGATGCTCCGCTCCGCCCTGCTGCGGGCACAGGTGCGGCTGTACGCCGCCCAATCGTTGACGGTGAGTGTGCTGGCAGTCGTGGTGGCAGCCGGGAAGTCAGTGCCCGAGCTGTACGTCCTTGCCCTGCTCTCGTTCGCACTGAAGGTCGTCGTCGTGCCGACGCTGATCCTTCGCCTGATGCGCGACGCCTCAGCCGAGATCGCCGGCAGTGGTGCCCTCGCGGTCCCTACCGAGATCATCGTGTCGATCGCGGTGGCGGCGTTCGGGTTCTTCGCGGTGGGGTCGATGGGCATCGACTCCGACGTGTTGCCCAGTACCGCACTCAGCGTGTCGTTCGCGGTCGTGCTCGTGGCCTTCGTGCTGATCGTGGTCCGCCGCGACGTGGTCAGCCAGGCGATCGGGTTCTTCTCACTTGAGAACGGCGTCTCCATGGTCAGCCTGGTGGTCGCGGCCGGCATGCCGCTCATCCTCGAGGTCGCGTTCCTGTTCGACCTTCTCGTGGCCGTGGTCGTCTTCGGCGTCCTGATGCGGGTGCACCACGAACGCACCCAGTCGCTGTCCACCGCTGAGCTGAACAGGCTCCGGGGGTGACGACCATGACGCCTCTCCTTCCGGTGCTCGCCATCGTCCCGCTGGTAGCGACCCTGGTCTGCCTCGTCGTGCGGACCCGTGTGCTGCCGTGGGTGACTCTCGCGTCCGGGGCGGTGGCACTCGCCGCCACGACCCTTCTCGTTCCAGCGGCCGCCGACCACGTCCTCTCGGTCGGGTTCCTGCGCGTGGACAGCCTCTCGGAGGTCTTCCTCCTGCCCACAGGGTTCCTCTATGCCGGCACGGCCGCCTACTCGATCGGCCACATCCGTGGCCAACACGGCGAGGCCGGTGGACCGACCGCGGACACGGCCCGGTACCAGCGGATG
The DNA here is from genome assembly GCA_049583575.1 of Nocardioides sp. GTDB lineage: Bacteria > Actinomycetota > Actinomycetes > Propionibacteriales > Nocardioidaceae > Nocardioides. The sequence goes on along the minus strand of JBAUWD010000261.1, from coordinate 23,494 downwards.
TTGTACGTGGGCCTGAACGGGTTCGCCTGGTCGATGTTGTGTGCGCCGCTGGCCGACGGTCTGGCTCTGCTGTGGATCGCGATCGAGATCACCACGGTCATCTCGGCGCTGCTCGTGGCCCTCGACAACACTGAGGGGGCTACTGAGGCTGCATGGAAGTACGTGCTCATCGCCTCGTGCGGCCTGGGGATCGGGCTTCTGGCGACCATCGTCATGTACTACGCCGGCAGTCAGGAGCTCGGTTCGTCCTACGACCTGGCGTTCGAGCCCCTGATCGCACACGCGGCACAGCTTCCCGACGCGCCGGTCCGGCTGGCGTTCGTCCTTGCCGTGGTCGGGTTCGGCACCAAGGTCGGTCTGTTCCCCGTCCACACGTGGCTTCCGGACGCCCACGCCGAGGCCCCTACCCCGGTCTCCGCCCTGCTGTCCGGCTCACTGCTCGCAGTGTCGTTCTACGCCATCCTGCGGTACTACCAGGTCGCCCACGTGACCCTGGGTGAAGATTTTGTGCGGGGCGTCCTGCTGCTCTTTGGCGTGGCCTCACTCGCACTGGCTGCCTTGAGCATGCTCGAGCAGACCAACCTGAAGCGCCTACTCGCCTACTCCAGCGTGGAGCACATGGGGATCCTGGCCATCGGGGTCGGATTCGGCACTCGCCTGGCCCTGATCGGCGTGTTCTTGCACGTCCTGGTCCACGCGGCCGCCAAGGGCAACGCGTTCCTGGGTGCCGGCACGATCGTCCACGCCTTCGACACCAAAGAGCTCACCGGACTTCGTGACGTCCTGACCAGACTTCCCTGGACCGGCCCCGCGTTCTTCGCGTCGATCTTCGCGCTCTGCGCGCTGCCGCCGTTCGGGATGTTCCGCAGCGAGTTCCTCATCGTCGTCGGCGGCATCGACATCGGGCACCACGTTCCGGCCGCGATCCTGCTCCTCCTCGTGACCGTCGCATTCCTCGGACTCACGAGGGCGACCGTGCAGATGATGATGCCCGCCACCGACGAGCTGACGGACCAACCCACTGTGTTGGCAGCCACCGCTACCCCCCGCGCAGGCCGGCCTTCTCCGTTCGACGAGGCCTGGACCTGGGCAGACCAGCACATCGCCGTGCAGCGGGCACAGGCATCCAAGGAGCGTGGCCCACGGTTGGACGGCCAGGACCGTGCGGACAATGCCCCTGAAGGACCAGTCGCCTGGACCGTCGCGCCGCTGTTCGTCGGCCTGGCCGTTCTCGTCTGGCTCGGCGTCCACCCGCCCCAGGAGCTGTCGGATCTGCTCTCCACTGCCGCACGCCAGCTTCAGGGGCTGTCCAGATGAGCGCCTCCGAGCACGCCGACGGGAGCGGAATCCCCCTGGACCTGCCCGCGCCGTCCCAGTGGCGCAAGGAAGTCGTCGCGAGCGTTCGGCAGGGAGGTCGGTTTGCTGGCATGTTCGGAACCTCGGCGGACGAGCGGGGCTGCGTCTTGACGGCGCTGGTGGCTGCAGCCGAACAGGTGCTGGTTCACCAGACCCTGGTGACGCCAGGCGCCGGTGGCCGGCTGGAGTACCGGTCACTCACTCCCCGGATCCCGGGCGCCTTCTGGTACGAGCGAGCCCTTCACGACTTGTCAGGTGTGATGCCGCTGGGCCATCCCCGGCTCGACCCGCTTCTCATGCCACGCGAGGAAGGTTCACCGGCTCCCATGCCGGGTGCGCCAGCGGAGGCAGCGCAGGCGGACGTGCGGCCGGTCGAGCTGCCAGGCCCGGTCGACCTGATGGGACGAGGCATGTTCACGTTGCCGCTCGGGCCGGTCCGCTCCGGGGTCTTCGAGTCGATCGAGCTGCTCATCGAGACTCCGGGCGAGGACATCCCGCACCTGAACGTTCGACCGCACTACAAACATCGCGGCGTCGCCAAGCAGTTCGAAGGACGCTCGGTCCGCGACGCTGTCCTGGTCGCCGAACGCGTCGAGGGCATCAGCACCGTCGCGCACGCGGTGGCCTTCTGCGAGGCGGTGGAGCGACTCTCCGGCGTTCGGGTGCCGGCGCCGGCCCAGGCGCTCCGCGTGGTTCACGCCGAGCTCGAGCGGGTGGCCAACCATTTGGACGTGACGATGCGGCTCGCCGATGCGGCCGGGCTGGCCGTGGCGACGAGCCGGTTCGGGTGGCACAAGGAAGCCGTCCTGCGGTTGGTGTCCAGGCTGTGCGGCAGCAGGTTCGGGCGCGGAGTCGTCGTCCCGGGCGGGGTGACCCGACTGCCCACTGTTGACCATCACGCCTTGCGCGGCGAGGTCGCCAAGCTTGGCGATCTGATCCGCTCTGACCTGGCGGCCCTGCAGTCTTCGGCGTCGTTCCTGGACCGGATCCGAGGGACGGGACCCCTCCCATCGCAGACGGCGGCTCGGCACGGGGCGCTCGGTCCCATCGGCAGAGCCAGCGACTTCGCCACCGACGTACGCCGGGACCGCCCCTATGGCGGCTATCTCACCCTGGCCCCGGTGCCGATCGCCTGCGAGGCCGCCGGCGACGCACTGGCCAGGGCGCGGGTGCGCTGGAGGGAGATCGAGACCTCGCTCGCGCTCGTCGGCGCGGCGGTGAACAGCCTTCACTCTCTGCCTCGAGGGGCTTCCGCCGTGCCGGTGGGGCCGGTCACCGGCGTGGGCATCGGCTGGGCGGAATCGGCCCAAGGCGAGGTCCTCCATGTCGTCGACCTCGAGGACGGCGTCGTACGCCGCGCGTTCGCAAGGTCGCCGTCCTTCCACAACCTCGTCCTGCTGCATGACGTGTTCGCCGGCGACATCTTCACCGACCTGCCGTTCATCGAAGCGAGCTTCGGCCTTGGATACGCCGGGGTGGCGATGTGACCTGCCGCCCTGGGTCCCACGTCCGCGCCCACCACCCGTCGCTGATGGAGACGAAGCCAAGGGAGGCGGTCTGACATGGCCCTGCCCTGGGCCCTTCGCGGCCTCCGCAACGGCGTGGTCACCACCGGGTGGCCCGGCCGCGACGACGGGTATTTCGACAGCTTCCCCGCCACCGTCACCGTCGAGCACACGGATCACGCCACCGAGATGGGCGCCGCCCTCGCCATCCAGTCCGTGCTCGACGAGATCTGCCCCACCGGTGCTCTGCGGGCCACGTCGGACATGATCGGCAACGGTGTGGTCGTCGACACCGGCTCCTGCATCGGATGCGGCAGCTGCGTCTTGGCCGCGCCCGCGTTGTTCTCGTGGCGCCACGGTGCCGACGTGGCACGGCTGTCGAGAGATGAACTCACGGCTCGCCGCGGCCACCACGAACACCACGACGTCGAGGAGGTGCGAACCGAGCTCGCGCGCCGAGTGCGCCGCCTCAAGCGGTCCGTCCACATCCGACACATCGACGTCGGCTCCGACGGCAGCGATGAGTGGGAGGTCCAAGCCCTGCTCAACCCCGTCTACGACGTCCACCGTCTCGGCATCTTCTTCACCGCCAGCCCCCGCCATGCCGACATCCTGCTGGTCACCGGTATCGGCACCCCCGGGATGCAGACACCGCTTCGGCGGACCCGGGAAGCCATGCCCGACCCGGTGGTCGTCATCGCCACCGGCACCGACGCGATCAGCGGTGGCATCTTCCGGCACGGCTACGGCAGCGCGGGCGGCGTCGGGGACCTGCTCGACGTTGACGTGTGGATACCCGGCTCTCCCGCCTCGCCGTTCAGCATCCTTCACGGCATCCTGCTCGCCCTGGACCGGCTCCCGCAGAGCCCAGCACGTCCGGTCCCAGGTCAGCAACCTGAGGTTTCACCGTGACGGCCGGCGCGGCTCTCCTCCTCGCCAGTTTCGCCTGCTATGCGGCGGGGGCATTGGTCACGACCCTGACGGTCCCCAGGCGGCTGCCCAACCGCGCACGTGAGTCATCCGGATGGGTGCTCAACCTCGTCGCGTCCGGCGCCGCCGTCGCCTCAGGAGCCATCGCGCTCACCGGGCGCTCCGCCTCGGTCGCGCTGGGCGACCTCGGGACGGGTCTCGGGCACACCACCCTGAGCATCGACCGACTCTCGGGCCTGTTCACGGTCATCACGTTCGCCGTTGCGGCCGCCGCCAGTCTGGCCAACCTGCAGCCCAACCGACGACACCCACGACCCCGGCTCGCGGCCACGGTCGCGTTCGCGATGACCTCCGTTCTTCTCGTCCTGTCGGCCGACCACCTGTTCACGCTTCTGTTCGGGTGGGAAGGACTGACCTTCGCGTTCCTCCTCCTGGCGGGGTTCGACCGCCAGCGACTGGCGGCGCGGCGCGCCACCGTCCTGGCCGCCACGTTCGGCAAGCTCAGCGGCGCCTTCCTGCTCGCCGGAGGCGCCCTCGCCGCCGCAACCGCGGGAGGGCTGTCGTTCGCCGACCTCGCGGCCGGGCCGTCCGAAGCGGTCCCGATGGCGTTGCTCCTGGTCGGGTTCGCGATCAAGGTCGGGGTCATCCCCGTCCAGGTGTGGCTGCCGACCACGTACGCGACCGCGCCCGCCCGAGCCCGCGCGCTGATGGCAGGCGCCGCGGTCAACGTCGGCTTCTACGGCATGTGGCGCACCCTCCAGCTCCTCGGACCCGCGCCGTCGTGGCTGGCGGTGGTGGTGCTGGTCATCGGCGGAGTCACCGCCGTGCTCGGCATCGCGCACGCCGCCGTCCACCCCGACCTCCGGGGCCTCATCGCCTGGTCCAGCGTGGAGAACGCCGGCGTCATCTCCGCCGGGTTCGGCGTCGCGCTCGCCGGGTCCGCCTCCGGCGACGACCTCCTGGTGGCCGCCGGGCTGCTGGCCGCGACCGCCCAGGTCATCGCCCACGCCCTCGCCAAGAGCCTGCTGTTCGTGTCGGCGGCACAGGTCGAGGAGGCACGTGCAGCCACCGACCTGGAGACCTGCCGTGGAGTGTCCCGCGACCTGCCGTGGACCGGCGCCGGCCTGGTGATCGGCGGGCTGACTCTGGCCGGCCTGCCGCTGACCGTCGGATTCGCCTCCGAATGGCTGACACTGGAAAGCCTGATGCAGCAGTTCCGCATCGACGACCTGCCCATCCAGCTCGCCTCGGCCACCGCGGGTGCCCTTGTCGCGCTCAGCATCGGCATCGCCGGCGTCACCTTCGTCCGGCTCGTCGCCCTCACGGCGTTCTCCCCGAGCGTCCATTCGTCGCAGCGCGACCCGTCCGATCGGCACGAGCCCTGGTCGCTGCGCGCCTCGGTCCTCCTCCTCGGGCTGGGCTGCCTCGGGATCGCGGCAGCGGCGCCATGGGAGGTCGACGCGGTGGCAGCCGGGATCAGGCCCTTGGTCGGGCAGACGGCGGACGGCGCGCACAAGTCCCCGTTCGTGCTGCAGCCGGTCTACTCGGACTTCTCGTCGCTCTCCCCCAGCTGGCTATGGCTGGTCCTGCCCATCCTGACCGGCGTCGCCGGCGGCATCGCGATCGCCCTGGGCGGCTCAAGGGTCTGGCAGGTCCGCCGGGTCACCGCATGGTCGTCGGCATCCCCCGGTGTCCACCGCGGGGTGGGCTACACCTCCTTCGGCTACGCCAACCCGATGCGCAAGGTGTTGTCGAACATCCTGCTCACCCAGTCCCAGCTCCATCACGTCGAAGAGGCAGAACGACTCGAAGCGGCCCGGCTGGCCAGCGCGGCCAGCAGCGCCAGCGGCGCCATCACACGGTCCGTAAGTAGGCGCAGCCGTCGCGATCGGCGCGGCACGGAACCGAGTGACGTGGAAGCTCCGGGTGACGAGGTTGAACGCATCTACGAGATCGACGTCGTGGAAGTCGTCGAGAGGTACTTGTACCTACCCGTGTACAGCTTCGTGCGTTGGAGCGCGCTCCAGGTCACGCGGCTGCAGTCCGGACGCTTGGACGCCTACATGGCCTACATGCTGGTCACGCTGCTGGCCGCGATCGCCCTGGTCGCCAGTCTCACATGACCGATTCGACCAGAACCGGGACGAACGGGCTCGATCGCGCGACCTTGGGGGGATACCTCAAGGAGTTGGCCGAACGGGCCGACAATCCGGCGCGGCCGAAGATCGAGGCCATCGTGAAACGGCTGGCCGTCAGCGAGCTTCGGGTGCTCCTGGTCGGGGAGGCCAAACGTGGGAAGTCGACCCTCGGCAACGCCATTCTCGGGCGAGATCTGTTGCCTACCGGCGTACGACCCGTCACCGCGGTCACCACCTCGGTCCAGACCGGCAGCCCTGAACGCCTGGAGGTGACCTACCTGAACGGCGAGCAGGAGCAGCGCCCCTTGGGGGACCTGGCGGTGTATGTGACCGAGAGCGAGAACCCGCTCAACACCCGCGGGGTCGCTTCCGTACGAGTGTTCGTGGAGGACTCCTTGCTGGAGCCGGCCGTACTGGTGGACACCCCTGGGGTGGGGTCGGTGTTCACCCACAACACCGACGAGGCGACAGAGGCGATGGAGTCCATGGACCTGGCAGTCTTCGTCCTCACCGCCGACCCACCGATCTCTCTGACCGAACGCAACTTGCTGGAGAGCGTCCGCGCACGAGCGGTCGTCACCTTCGTGGTGCTGAACAAGGTGGACCGCCTCTCGCCCAGCGAGGTGGAGGAGGCCACAGATTTCGCCTCCGAGGTCACCGGGGTCGATCGGGTCTTTCCGTGCAGCGCGCGCGGAGCCGTCGACGCTCGCCTCGACCGCGACCGGTCGGCGTACGACGCCAGCGGAGTCGGGGCGCTGGTCGGTGAGCTCGGCGCCCGGATCCGAACTCGCGCGGAGCAGGACCTGGTCAGGAGTGTCGCCGATGCGGCTGGACGCGTCACGGCGGCTTCGCTCGACCGGGTTCGGCTGACTCGAGCAGCTCTTACCGCCGTGATCGAGGACCGAGGGCGCGACGTCGAGGTGTTCCGCGGGGAGGTGGACCGGTCCGCCGAGACGCTCACTCAGGCGCTCGCGTCGGTCTCGTGGGAGACCCGCGACCTGCGTAGCAAGCTCGACGCTGCGGCGACAGAGTCCGCCGACCGGACGAGGTCGGCGCTACTCGCGAAACTGGAGGAGTGGTCGGCTCAGGCCGTCAGCGCGCACGAGGAGCGACTGATCCGGCAGGCTGTGGTCACGCTCATCGAGCGGGACGTCGGAACGTGGCGCAAGAACGAGCTGGCCATCCTCGAAGGCTCGATCGCCGCGCTGATCGGCCGGGTCCAGCAGCAGCTGGATCGCGTGGCAGACGAGGTGGGGGCGGCCGCTCAACGGCTCCTCGGAGTCGAGGTGCGACCCGTGATCGATCCCCTCCCCGTGCCCGACGTCGGCGGGTTCCGGTTCGACTTCTCCCCTGCGATGGGGTGGAACACGGCACTTATCGAAGGCGTGCGGCATCGTCTACCGGGCCGGTGGCGGCGAAAGGCCATCGCCGCACATCTGCAGACGGAAACCGTGAGTCTGGTCGACCGGCAGTACGGTCGAGCGCGCGCGGACCTCCAGGCCCGACTCGAGGCCGCACACCGGCAGCTCGCCCGCGAGATGTCTGCTCGGGTCACCGAACAACGAGAGGCACTGTCCGCTGCCCTGGCCGCCGCAGCCAGCCTCAAAGACAGCACCAGCGAGCAGCAGCACGCCTACCAGGCCGAGCTCGATGCTCGCATCGAGCACCTTCGAGGGCTCGCGCGCCTGCTTGGCGGGACAGCACCACCCGAACCCGCCACCAGACCGTAGGGCGCCCGCGGGACCCAGGACCGAGCAGGGAGCCCGTTCGCCGCCCCGGAACCTTGTGTGGGGAGATTCGGCGTGAGGATGGAGTCAGGCGATGAGGCCCTTCAGCCGGTCCTGGACGAGGCAGTCGACGCCTACCTGCGCTTCACTGGATGCCGCGACCAGCCCCTCCTCCACCGGTCCCGTCCCTTGCTCGTCACAAAATCACGGCTTTGCAATGTTGGCCGATGAGTCGCGGAGTCGGCACAACCAGAACGTCGCGAGCCCTACCGAACCCAGTCGATCCCACCCAGATTCGCACCCGGGACCTGCGCTTCCGCGATCCTGTGTCCTTGGTGCGGCTCGATTGCCCGCAGGGAAGAAGCGGGGCGGCGTTGGCGGGCACCTCTGCGGCGAACATCCGCTTCGGCACCTCTTGGGCGATCGCCTGACAGTTGAAACCGTCCACGGCCACCCTGGATGCGTCGTCCACACATCGTTACCGAAACCTGCCGCCGGCGGCACAGAGCCGGTCGAAGTCTGCAAAACGCAACCGTCCGATGGTCCGTCGCACCTACGTCGACATCCCTGTACGAAGGAGGGACCGTCGGCCGCGGAGAGGGCTCAACGGGCAAGCACCGGCCCGGTGAGCCCGTCCCGTCAAGCCCTGTCCTCTTCCTGATTCTCGGCGCCACAAAGACAGCCACCCACCGGTGTGCGGGTGTCACCCACCTACCGCGGGACCGAGTCGTCATGATCCCGGGTCGGCGCCCGGAGCACGAGCGCCGTGATGGTCGAGGCAACCATCCACGCTGTCGCGTAGGCGAACGCGAGCGTCGCCGACCACACCGACCACACGACACCCGCCACCAACGTGGCGCCCAGGTCTCCGAACGACTGCACGAGTCCCAGGAGCCCGAACCCGTTGCCTCGTAGCCGGTCCGGCAGCGCCAATGCGACAGTGGTCGACTCGGCCGTCTCGGCCAGTCCGATGCCAACTCCAGCAGTGGCGAAGGCGAGCGCCAGCAGGCCCACCGAATGTGGACCCCAACCGAACACGGTGTAGCTCACCACGTAGACGGCCGCGCCCAGGGCGAACGGGGGTTGCGGGCTCCCGACCCGGTCGATGAACCAGCCTCCACCGAGCGAAGCGGCCGCGGCGACCGCGTTGTGGCCCGCGTACAGCAGGATGGCCGTGCTGGTGGCCGCGGTCAGCGAACGGTGGTCGGTGTGGAGCAGGTCCGTGGCACGAAGGATCAGCAAGGTCGATGCGAGGTTGCCGACCTCGAACAAGGTGGCCGGGGTGAGCGCCCGCACCATGCCGGCCCGACGCAGTTCGTGGAAGTTGAACGAGAGCCGCGCCCGTGCCGAAGCGGCGCCGAGAGCGTGCCTGGCCTCCCGGGCCGCGAACGTGATCGCTGCTGCGGCCAGCAGACCCGGGATGAACGCCAGCACCAGCGTCGTCCGGATACCGAGCCAGCCGATCAGTGCAGCGGCGATGAGCGGACCGATGAGCGCACCCAGGTTGTCGCCTGCACGCTCGACGCCACCGGCACGGCCGTAGGCCTCTCTCGGGACCAGTGACATCAGCATCGAGTCGCGCGCCGGAGACCGAAGGCCCCGCGAGACCCAGGCGAGGCCACGCAGGACGGCCACCTGCCAGACGGCGGTTGCGAAGCCGATGGCCGACGTGGCGAAAGCGGTGACCAGGTAACCCCCCGAGGCGATGCGACCCCGGCGTCGGGGGTCGACGCTCAGGGGCCCTCCCGCGAGCTTGGACAGGCCGACCAGGGCATCAGAGACGCCTTCGATGGCGCCGAGGGCGGCCGGCCCCGCGTGCAGTGTCGAAGACAGGAAGCTCGGGAGCAGGCTGGTGGTCATCTCGTGCCCGGCGTCGCTGCCCAGCGAGGACAGGCCGATCGCGCCCACACCCGGAGTCAGCCAGTGCCGAGAGCCGATGCCGGGCCGTGGCGGGAGTGCTGGCAGCCCTCGGGTGTCGGGGTCGCCTGCGTCCGGGTCCCGGTGCTGCTCGGCGTCGGTCACGAGTCGAGTCCCAACGGCTTCCGCAAGTCCGGGAGCGGTGTGACCCCAGCTGGTGTCAGCTGTTGGTGGGACCGTCTGTGCCGAGAGCGAGCAGGACCTCCTGCGCTCATCCGTCGTCGAGACGTCATCGGCGTTCGGATCCTGGTTCGGTCTGGCGTGGACGGAGGAGAGCCGGCCGGGTCGGATGTCGAGTGGCGTCGCGACTCACCTGCTGGTGGCGAATGTCCAGGCCCATCCGCCAGCCGTGTGGCGAGGCGGTCCCGACGATGATCATGTGAGCGTCGCGACCGTCGGCAATCTCCAGGAGCACAGACGCGGGGTCGCCGCGGCGCTCGATGAACCTCGCGTCGGGGCACGCCACAAGGAGCTGCTCGCCCTCCTCGCGGATGTCGCCGGAGACGTCGCCAACCCTCGACGTCCCATTCGGGAACGTCCCCTTTGATCGGGACTCTCGGGTCGCGACGTGGACGACGTTCACCTGGGCGCCCGATCGGCGAGCGGGGCAAGGGCGCTGGTCATGGCGTGCATGCCTGCCGGCCCTGGAGCCTTGAACCTGACGACGATCGTCGGGCAGCTGGTCATCCGGCGCCGAACCTCGGCCGAGCTTTCGCGGCTGATCCGCGACGAGGGCAAGGGAGTGCCGCGTTGGGGACGTGGCGATGGTGGTGGCCGAGGACGCTGCACGTTGGATCGCTGCTGGACTCATGGCTGCCCCTGTATGTCGCGCAGGAGCCATCAGCAGGTTCGCGGTTCGGCCGGACGGTTCGGCCCAGGCGGGTTCCATCGCCCTCCCTCATCCAACACGACTGGAAGCTGCGATGTGGACTGCGGGGGCCTCCTCTCGCGATCGGCGGCGGTGGCTTGACAGGCCAGGAGGCCCATGGGCTTGACTGAGTTCCGGCGGTGGAGCCCGCCTGCCGCGTCTTAGACGCGCGAACTGCCTCTGCCGATGGCTCCTGCAGACCGTACGTCTGGAGGAGCCATGCGTTCTGTGAGTCATACCGAGGCGATCGAGATCCTCGATTCCCGGGGCCAACCCACTCTGGAGGTGACAGTCGTCCTTTCCGACGGCTCCCGCGCCACGGCGGGTGTTCCCGCTGGTGCATCTACCGGCGCTTACGAGGTCGCCGAGCTTCGTGACGGGGAGCCGGACCGCTACGGCGGACGCGGGGTCTTGGCGGCCGTCCGTTCGGTCCGCTGGCAGATCAACGATCGGATCGCGGGCTCTCGAGCGGTGAAGGTCGACGACCTTGCGGCCATCGACCGAACCATGCTGGAGCTGGACGGGACCGACACCTTGTCGCGGCTGGGCGCCAACGCCATCGTCGGGGTCTCGATCGCCCTGACGAAGGCGCTGGCAAGAGCACACAAGATCGAAACCTGGGAGCTTCTTCAACGCAGAACGGGGCATGAGGCTCGGCTCCCCGTCCCACACTTCAACGTGGTCAACGGCGGCGCGCACGCGCGCAACGCGCTGGCCTTCCAGGAGTTCATGATCGCCCCGGTCGGCTCCCCGTCGTTCGCCGAGGCATTGCGGGCCGGGGCAGAGATCTACGCGATGCTGCGGCGCATGCTCGATGCAGAGGGGATCTCGACCGCCTTGGGCGACGAGGGCGGGTTCGCGCCACCGCTTCGGCAACCTCGGCAGATCCTGACCCGCCTGGTGGCAGCCATCGAGGCATGTGGATACCGCGCTGGGCGCGACGGGATCGCCATTGCGCTCGACCCCGCCGCGAACGGGTTCTTCGACGGGTCCGAGTATGTCGTCGACGAACACCACTACTCGTCGGTGGAGCTGATCGACTTGTACTCGGAACTGGTCGAGGAGTTCCCGATCTGGAGCATCGAGGACGGGATGGCGGAGGACGACCACGGGGGCTGGAGGGAGATGACCGCGAAGCTGCCCCAGATCCAGATCATGGGCGACGACCTGTTCGTCAGCCAGGCGACCCGTGTCGACCAGGGCGCATCTGAGGGCCTCGGCACCGCCTGCCTCCTCAAGCCCAACCAGGTCGGCACGCTCACGAGCGTCCTGGAGACGGTCCAGATGTGCCACCGCGTCGGGTTCGCCCAGATGGCCTCGCATCGGTCCGGCGAGACCAGCGACCCCTTCATCGCCGACTTCGCAGTGGGCATCGGCTGCGGGCAGGTCAAGAGCGGTGCGCCTGCCCGCGGTGAACGCGTGGCCAAGTACAACCGGCTGCTCGCCATCGAACGTCGAACTGGGCTGCCCTACGGTCTTCGTAAGTCCGATGTCCACCATTGAGGCGCGGCCAGTGCCAGCTCCGGCTCACCGGGCACTTCCGGGATGGCCCGCCGGTCTGGTGTTCGCCGTGCTGACTGCGGATGTCATCGGCAACGGGCCGATGACCCGACGCGAGCAGAACGCCGTACGGCGTGGGGGCGGCGTCGGCGCGCCCTGGTCGCTGGTGACCTCCCTGGGGGACCGGCCGGCGCTCGCGGCGATGACCGCGATCGCGAGCGTGGCAGCGGTGGCCCGAAGGGGATCTGGATCGCCCGTGGCGCCCGTGGCGACCGTCGCGACGGGAACCACTGTCCGTTGGGCCTTGTCCCGGGCCATTCGCCGGGATCGTCCCGCGCCGGAACGCTGGCTCATGGGCGTTGACGGACCCAGCTACCCGTCGCGTCATGCCACCGCGGCCACGCTGGGAGCGCTTGTGCTTTACCGCTCCCTTCCCAGCTCTGTCCTTCTCAGCACAATCCTGGCCACGGGAGTTGCGGCGGTCGGCCTCAGTCGCATCCGGCTGGGCGTGCACTGGCCCAGTGACGTACTCGCTGGTGTCGCGCTTGCGACGCTCGTCGATGCGGTCATCTCTTCGGCGACCAGTTGGCCCGGGCGGCCTCGAGTATCGGTAGCCAGGTGAGGAGAACTCCGTGAACCGGCTCCCCGACTCGGTCGACGTCCTGATCGAGATTCCGCGCGGAACTCGCAACAAGTACGAGTTCGACCACACCCGCGGACGCATTCGGCTCGACCGGACACTGTTCACCGCCACCGTCTACCCGGCCGACTACGGGTTCGTCCTGAACACGTTGGCCGAGGACGGCGACCCCATCGACGCTATGGTGCTCGTCAGCGAACCCACCTTCCCCGGATGCGTCGTGAGGTCACGACCCGTCGGCGTCTTCTGGATGTCGGACGAGCACGGACCAGACGCGAAATTGCTCTGCGTGCCGGACCTTGACGCCCGCTTCGACCAGGTCCAGGACATCGCCCAGGTCCCGGACACCCAACTCCGAGAGATCGGCCACTTCTTCGACGTCTACCAGGACCTGGAACCCGGGAAGAGCACCAACACCCGCGGCTGGGGCGGCAGATCCGATGCCGCTCGGGCCCTCGGGACGCCTTCGATCGCTTCCGGACTTGCGGGATACCTGACCGATAGTGGCGTTCGACCCTAGAAGACCTCCCCCGAGGCAGCCAGCGTTGAGACACCATCCCAGCCACCCGAGACCGGACCCGCAAAGGAACTATCGTCCATGACCATCGAGATCACCTCAGTCCACGCCCATGAGATCCTCGACTCACGGAGCCGTCCCACGCTGTCGGTGACCGTCCAGGTGTCCGGCGGGCACATCTTCCGTGCCGGTGTCCCCTCGGGAGCCTCCACCGGCTCGGGTGAGGCAGTCGAGCTCCGCGACGGTGACTCCCATCGGTACACCGGCAAGGGTGTGCTGTCCGCGGTGGCCAACGTCAACGGGCCCATCGCACAGGCGCTGTCGGGGCGCTCGTTCACCTCCCTTGGCGCATTGGACGATGCCCTGATCGACCTGGACGGGACGGCGAACAAGTCCCGGCTGGGTGCTAATGCGATCGTCGGGGTGTCAATGGCGTCGGCCCGAGCGTTCGCGGCGGCATCCAACGCCCCGTTGTGGCGCTTCCTGACCCCGCCCGGGGTCACACCGGTCCTTCCGGTCCCGCACTTCAATGTCATCAACGGGGGGGTCCACGCTCCCAACAGTCTGGATTTCCAGGAGTTCATGATCGCCCCGCTCGGAGCCGCCAGCTACGCCGAAGCCGTCCGCGCCGGCGCAGAGGTCTACGGGGCGTTGAAGTCCCGTCTGACCGCCAGGGGGTTCGCCACCGGGCTCGGCGACGAGGGAGGTTTCGCCCCGGACATCAGCAGGCCCGAGGACGTGCTCGAGACCCTGGTCGGCGCGATCCAGGACGCGGGCTACACCCCGGGACGCAATGGCGTTGCCATCGCCCTCGACCCGGCCTCGAGCGAGTTCTACCGTGACGGCAGCTATTCGGTGGCCGGACAGAGCCTGTCGAGCTCCGACATGATCGGCTACTACTCAGAGCTCGTCGAACGGTTCCCCATCTGGAGCATCGAGGATGGGCTGGCCGAGCAGGACTGGGAAGGCTGGGTCGAGCTCACCGCCCAGCTCGGCGAACACGTGCAGCTGGTCGGTGACGACAACTTCGTCACCAACCCGGACATCATCGCCGACGCGATCAGCCGCAAGGTCGCCAACGCGGCCCTCATCAAGGTCAACCAGATCGGATCGGTCACCGAGACCCTCGAGGCACTCAAGGTGTGTCGCGCAGGCGGGTACACCGCCATGATCTCCCACCGCTCCGGCGAGACCGATGACGCCTTCATCGCCGACCTGGCGGTGGGCTCTGGCTGCGGTCAGCTCAAGTCGGGTGCACCGGCACGTGGGGAGCGCGTCGCCAAGTACAACCGGCTCCTCGAGATCGCCGACGAGCACCCAGACCTCCCTTACGGGACCGCGTGACCAAAGGTTCACCTGAACACCGGTCGTCCCAGCCCAGTCCACCCTCAGTTCCCCCTACGGACGCCCTTGCCCCTCCACCAGGAACTTCATACTGAAGTCGTACGGCGACCGACGACGCCGCTGCCCAGGATGGACGCGATGGCCCGGGGTAGCGCAGCACCGTGGATGATGCCGCGGCCGCGGGTCATCGGCCGGCGTCCGTGAGACCTCAGGTACCGGGAATCGACAAGACGGCAACCTCCTGATCGCAACCAGCCAGGAGGACGCGTCGGGCCGACGATCGCCGTCTCGGGTATGGCATCATGGAAGCAGGCGATGGAGCTCGCCCGGTGAGATCCGAACCGCAGACGCTGATGGCTCCTCAACCGCAAGGCGAGGAGCATCTTCATGCCCGCCAGGTCACGGTTCGCCAGCGTCTTGTTCCTTCCCGAGGACGCCGACCTGCCGCTGGCCGAGACCGAGCCGGAGTACTTCTGTGATCTGAACCTCGACCAGCTGGTCGTCCAACTGTGCCGCGGCCGCTCCCTCGAACGTCTGGCGCCACTGTTCTGGACCCGCCTCCGCTCGGTCGAAGCAGTGAGGTATCGCCAAGCCGCCATCGCTGAGGTCGAGGAGCCGCAGGTGGCCGCGCTGGTGGCCCGGTTCGTCGGCGGTTTCGGTCGCGTCATCCAACAGCTGAGTCTGCGCAGGCAGGTCCGCTATGCCTGGCAGCAGCGCCGCTGCCTGCTCGACGCTGCCCACCAGTACTGCCGAGCAGTCACGCAGCTGTCCCGCGACCTCGAAGGTTGCCGACCGCGCTCGGACGGGTTACGGGGGCTCACCGAGTTCATCGCCGCGTACGCCGAGTCGACGGACTTCCAGCGACTGCGCAGCGACGTGGAGCAGACCAAGCAGCAGCTGGACTCCGTCACCTACCTGCTCCACATCCACGGCAACCGGGCCCGCATCCTGCTGCCACACGACGAGGCGGACCTCGGCGCACAGGTAGCCGACCTGTTCCTACGGTTCCAGGACATGGACGTGGACACCGAACCGGTCGTCTACCGGCGCGCCGGGGGATTCAGCCACATCGACGCCGCCATCCTCGAGCACGTAGCGGCCCTGTTCCCCGAGCAGTTCGCCGGCCTCTCCCGGTTCGACGCCGAACACGGGGGCTTCCTCGACCCGACCGTGGCGCGCCTGGCTCGAGAGCTCGAATTCGTACTCGCCTGCCTCGAGTTCAAGAAGCGGATGGAGAACGTGGGTCTTCCCTCGTGCTACCCGGACGTGACCACGAAGGCCGACTCGCGGGTCGAGGGCTGCTACGACGCGGCGCTGGCATCATCTGCGGCCGTCGAGGTCACCGGACCCAAAGGAGGACGCAAAGCGGTCATCCGCAACGGGTTCGACATCCGCGGCCGCGAGCGTTTCATCGTCGTCACGGGACCCAACCAAGGCGGCAAGACCACCTTCGCCCGCATGTTCGGGCAGGTCCACCACCTCGCTGCGCTCGGCATCCCCGTTCCAGGCGACCACGCACAGCTCGGTCTGGTCGACGGCATCTACGTCCTGTTCGAACGCCAAGAAGACGCCGGTTCTGACCGCGGCAAGCTCCAGGACGACCTGGTCCGCATCCGGGACATCCTGCGCGTCGCGACCCGCGACAGTGTCGTGGTCCTCAACGAGATGTTCTCCTCGACATCGACCGACGACGCCCTGGACCTGGCCCGCAAGGTGTTGGACCCGCTGCTGGAACGGGGCTGCCGCGGTTTGTGCGTCACCTTCCTCGACGAGCTGGCCAGCCACCATCCGGCCATCGTCAGCATGGTCGCCGATGTCGACCCCGAGGACCCCAGCCACCGGCTGTTCACGCTGTCGCGCCGCCCGGCCGACGGGCGCGCCTACACCGACTCCCTGGTCGCCAAGTACCGACTGAGTCGGGCTGACATCAAGAGGAGGGTGCAGTGATGAAGGTCAGACTCATGCACCCGGACCGCCCGTTCCACCCCGATGTGGAGCTGCCGAGCCAGGCGGGCGCCGTGGTCGAGGACCTGGGCCTCGACCTCATCGTGAAGGTGATGGCCCGCGGCGACGACTTCCTGCAACCGATCGCCAGAGCGTCCCTCTTCCAGCCCGTGACCGACCCGGAGGTGATCTCGTACCGGCAGGACGTCTTCGACGACTGCCTAGCCCATCCCGAGGTGTTCCGGGCCCTGTATCAGGCCGCCACCGACTCTCCGAAGGTCGAGCGAGGCATCCTGCTGGGCTGGCACATGACCAAGCCGACGGCACGGCTTCAACGCAGCCGCACCGTCATGCTCGGCCACCTGGACCTGCTGCGGCAGGTGCGTGCCCAGGCTGACGCCCACGCGTCCGAGCTGCGTTCCGCGGGTATGCGTGCGCTGTTCGCCTCGGTACAAGAGGAGCTCTCCGACGACTACCTCGCCGAAGTCGAGCGGTACCTCGATCAGGTCGAGTTCCGCGGCGGTCAGTTCGAGACGGCCCGGCTCGGGCTGGCGAACGAAGGCACCGACTTCGTCCTCCGGGCACCCGGCAAGCGACCGGGGCTGTGGGACAGCCTCACCGGTGCCCTACATCCCCACACCGTCACGGTGGCAGAGCGCGACATGGCCGGTGCCGAGGCACTCGCCGAGATCCGGGAGATGGGCTGCGTGGTCGCCGCGGACGCGCTCAACCGCAGCGCCGACCACGTCAAGGCGTTCTTCGCCTCCCTGCGCCGCGAGGTCGGCTTCTACCTGTCCGGACTCAACCTGCACCGAGCCCTGGCCGGGCGTCGGCTGCCGACCTGTCGACCAAGCGTGCTCCCTGCTCAACGAGGGGTCACGGGGCGCGGCCTGTACAGCCCACTCCTCCCGGTTCGCGGCGAACAGCCGGTCCTCAGCGACATCGACGCCACCGACTCGAACCTCGTCGTCGTCACCGGGGCCAACCAGGGCGGCAAGTCCACCTTCCTGCGGGCAGTCGGCATCGCCCAGCTGATGACCCAGTGCGGCCTGTTCGTCGCCGCCGAGGAGTACGCCGCGGCACCAGTGCAGAGCCTGTTCACGCACTTTCGGCGCGAGGAGGACGCGACCATGCAGAGCGGGAAGTTCGACGAGGAGCTCAACCGGATGAGCTACATCGTCGAACGGCTCACCCCTGGGTCGTTGCTGCTGTGCAACGAGTCCTTCGCCTCCACCAACGAACGGGACTCGGCTTCGGTCGGCGGGGATGTGGTGTTGGCCCTGCATGACGCCGGCGTCACCGTCCACCTGGTCACCCACCAGTACGAACTGGCCGCGCGTCTACGTGAGGAGAGCGCCGACGGAACCTTCCTCAGGGCAGAGCGTCTCGATGACGGGACCCGTAGCCACCGCATTGTCGCCGCCGAGCCGCTGCGGACCAGCTACGGCCAGGACCTCTACGCCGAGGTCATGTCGAGCGGGGAGACGCCCCATCGGCACAGGTAGGGTCACATACCTCAGATCGCCGTCCAGCATCGCCCAGAGCTGACCGCCCACCCGCACACCGGTTCTGACGCTGATGCGTGGATTTTCGGCGACCTTCGGCAACGTCCGATCGAGCCTGCGCCGCCCTGTCACGGGCGAGGTCGCGGATACGAGTCCCGTCGGGGTCGCCACCCAAGAACGGCCTCTCGCCTGCGGCAACGCAGAGCGAGAGGCCGTCTGCCTTCATCTACCCAGAGGCGGCGGCGTGCTCGCCACCGTCAGCCAAGGCGGCCTTGACCTCGTCGTCCCCACCGGTCCCGACGCCGCCTCGACCGAGCATGGGCCCTCACCAGCGGTCGCGATCGGCTCCACTCGTGACAGCACTCACCGTGGCGAGGGTGACGACGATGAGCCCGACTGTGATGTCGTTCGCAACGGCGGCGGTGGTGCCGGCGTAGCTCAGCACCCACGGTGCGAACGCGAGCCACGCACCGAGCGCCGCGTTCGTCCAGGAGAGCGACGACTGTCGGTATCCGCCGGCCGTGACCCTGAAGCCCGCCAGCACGGCGACCGCGACGCCGACGACCATGTCGTCCCACAAGGCGCCTCCGACACCCGAGTAGCCGAGAGCGAAGGGCGCGAGGATGAGCCACAGGCCGAGGACCAGGTTCGAACCACTCGCCATCGCGACCGCTCGACGGCGGCCGGGGGTGCTGTCGCTCGGCCGAGCCAGGTAGGTCGGCCGCGTCTCGAAGGTACGTCGTTCCTCGTGCGGACGGTTTGCGTCAGAGGTAGCCATTGCTGGCCTCCTTCATGGGTTGGAAGTGAGGACTTCGACCATGCCGTCGCGTCCGGCGCCTTCGCACCCGTGAACCTCCCGGGTGCGCACTCCCCGGGGGTCTGCCGACCCACGTGCAGCACCGGTGAGCAGCGTCGAGATCGGGGAGGCGCCTGGCTGTTCGTTCGTCCACCGATCCGCATTCGCCGCTGTGCCCCCACCGGGTGCGTTCGGTCGTGCCGCGGGAGGCCGTCTGGAGCCTCGAGTCGGTCTCGGCGCCGAGGCCGGCACCGCGCGATCCATGGAGAGGTGGTGGGCCACCCCGGGGATCGCATCGTGACCAGTCGGTCTCACGGGCGCGAGCGCCCGATCACCAATGGCAGGTTGGGCGGGTCGTCACCGGACAGATAGGAGTCGAGATGGAGCACCTCGTCACCATGACCACTCACGTTCCCGACGAGGCCTCCGAGGCAGACGTCGCGGAGATGCGGAGACGTGAGGCGGTACGAAGTGGCCAGTTGGCTGAGGAGGGGGTGCTGGAACGGCTCTGGCGACCCCCTCTTCAGCCAGGAGAGTGGCAGAGCATCGGGCTGTTCGCGTCGGCAACGGCGGATGAGCTCGAGGAAGCCTTGTCGTCGATGCCGCTGCGAGCCTGGCGGTCGGACGAGGTCGTTCCCCTGGGCCATCACTCGAACGACCCGGGACGCGACCGGAGCGCCGTCGACCCCGAGCAGTCGGAGTTCCTGACGACCTTCGTCGGGGGACCTCCTGCCGGGTCGAGCCCGGACCTCGTCGACGCCACCTTGGCGGGCGAGGCGCGGCAAACGGCAAGGCTCGCGTCCGACGGGTACCTGCTCCGGTTGTGGACGCTGCCGGGAACCGGGCGCAGCCTGGGGCTGTGGCAGGCACCTGGAGAGTCGCAGCTTCAGGCGCTCCTGGGTTCGCTGCCCATGATCGCCTGGCTGGCCGTCGAGACGGTGCCGCTCACACGCCACCCCAGCGATCCGGCCGTGGCGGCCTCCCGGCCGGCTGGTAGTCGGGTGGCAGGGCCGTGAGCACGGTCGCCGCAGAGGATCCCGGCAGGGCAGAGCCGCACGGCGGTGACCTCGCTCGGCGAAGGATCGCGGTCGTGACGGGAGCGTCGCAAGGCATCGGTGCGGGCCTGGTGGCGGAGTTCCGGCGATCGGGCTACGGGGTCGTGGCGACGGCGCTGTCCATGCCTCCGTCGTCGCAGGCCGACATGGTCACCGTCGAAGGAGACATCGCCGATCCCACCACCGTGGCTCGTGTCTTCGACCAGGCACTGGAACGGTTCGGGAGGGTGGACGTCGTCGTCAACAACGCCGGGGTCTTCATCGGCAAGCAGTTCACCGACTACACCCCCGCCGACCTGTCCCGCATGCTCGCCGTCAATCTTGCGGGCTTCTTCCACGTGAGTCAGCGCGCAGTGAGGCAGATGCTCACGCAAGGGTCGGGACACATCGTCAACGTCACGGCCAGCATCGTCGATCACGCACGCTCATCCGCACCGTCCGCCCTGGCTTCCCTGACCAAAGGTGGGCTGGACGCTGTCACCCGCTCCTTGGCGATCGAGTATGCAGCGAGCGGTATCCGGGTGAACGCGGTGGCTCCCGGCGTGATCAGGACCCAGCTGCGCGACGCGGCGTCCTACGACGGGCTCCGCGACTATCACCCGCTGGGCCGCGTCGGCGAGGTGGCTGACGTGGTCGGTGCCGTGCTCTACCTCGACGGGGCGACGTTCGTGACGGGCGAGACCGTGCATGTCGATGGCGGACTGGTCGCCGGACACTAGGAGCTCCGGCGGGTGGAGCGATCCATCTGCCGGCCCCGGCTCGGGCGGCCCCGCACCGGCGTTCGACGGCTCGCACGTCGAGACCGAGACGGCCGAGAGCACCGTGGTCGTGGCTTGCGGCCCGGAGTGGCGTGCTGAGTATCGTCCGGCCGGTTCGACGGGGAGTTCGACATCGCACGAGCCGATCACGTGCGCAGCCAGATCGCGTTCGCAGCCGGTCCGAACCACGAGGCGCTGCCGTTGCTGCTGGCCGCTGCCCGGCGTTTCGAGCCGCTGGACATGCAGCTGGCCCGCGGCACCTACCTCCAGGCGTGGGCCTCGGCGGCGCTGATCGCTGCCGACCGGGAGAACCTCGTCAGGATCTCCCACGCCATCAAGGCGTTGCCGCCCCCGGACGGTGATCCCCAGCCACTCGATCTGGTGCTCCAGGGCAGCGCGCTGCTGGTGACCGACGGCCGGGCCACCGCCATCCCCGTCATGCAGCAGGCTGCCGAGGCCATCGTCGATCTCCCGTCGACCGACGTCCTGCAGTGGGGCTGGGCCGCCTCCGGGGTGAGCGCGGCGTTGTGGGACGACCGGCTCATGCTCGACATGTACACCGGGGAGGTCGACGAGCTGTGCAGGGCCGGCGCGCTCACCGAGCTCCCGATCCATCTCATCTCGCTCGGCGTCGCCACGACGTGGACCGGCGACTTCGCCGCTGCCGATGCGACCCTCACCGAGGGTGACCTCGTGTCCGCCGCGACCGGGATCCCGCTCGCACCCGTTGCCCTGCACCACCGACTGGGCTCACGGCATCCTCGCCCGTGCCCGGGCCCTGCTGAGCGACGGGCCGGAGACGGACGCCCTGTACGAGGATGCCGTAGCGAAGCTGGCCGCACCTCGCTGCGGCCCGAGCTCGCCCGAGCCCATCTTCTCCACGGAGAGTGGCTGCGTCGACAAGGTCGCCGCGTCGATGCCCGCAGGCAGCTGCGCGCGGCGTACGAGATGTTCGAGACGATCGGCATGGAGGCGTTCGCTGAACGGGCGCGTCGCGAGCTGCTGGCGACCGGCGAGAAGGTGCGCAAGCGTGGCCACGGGGCCACGGGGCCACGGACACGGAGCTGACCGCTCAGGAGCAGCAGATCGCTCTCCTCGTGCGCGACGGTCTGTCGAACCCTGAGATCGGTGCTCGGCTGTTCATCAGCTCCCGCACAGTGGAATGGCACCTGCGCAAGATCTTCGCCAAGCTGTCGGTCACCTCCCGCCGACAGCTCCGCGACATGATGCGCCTCGAAGAGAACGCGGTGTCGACCCGGTGAGTCGCCTCTGACAACCGGAACCCGCCCGCGCCGCCCACCAGTCACATCCGACTCGGGGACCATGGCCGAGCACTCCTTCGGCGGCGTCCGCCACGTCATCCAGACGTGGACGTCGATGCCGCTCATGAGCCGCCCAGAAGCCTCTCGCGCAGGCCTCGCGGTGGTCGCGGAACCCGGCGTGCACGGTCGCCGGCGCGATCAGGCCCACCCGGGCGTGACCTCCAGCGGTTCTTGGCGCAGGGCCTCGGTGAATCCGTGCAGGCGGACCTTCGCCCGGGTTGTGAGGCCGGGGTACGGCCCGCGTACCCCCGGGTCCTCACCAGGGTCCCTGCCGGGCACTTCCCTGGTGCGAGCCCGTCGCCGCAAGCCCAGGGTGTCATTCATGGAATGCCTCACCACGATCAGTCGCCACCCGCTGGTGCGAGCTGCGCAAAGGCTCGCCGAGGACGATCCGGAACTGGCGCGCACCGTCTACCTCGAGGCGCTCGGGACGGAGCTCTCCGCCGGCCGCGGGGTCGGCAACCCGCACGCTGTTGCGGTCGCCCGAGCGGCAGCCGGCGCACCACCGGCCGCCGGGCAGCCTCGCCCACCGGACCTGCTCCTGGAAGGGCTCGTGGTCCGGCTGACGCAGGGATTCGCGGCGGCAGCTCCCGGCCTCACCCGGGCCGCCCGGGCTGTGATCCAGGCCGGGAGCACCATCGAGAACGGACGCTGGCTCTGGCTCGCGGCGCGAGTCGCCGACGACCTGTGGGACGACCGCGCATGGCACCTGCGCGCTGCCGGCGGCGACGAAGGCCTCATCGGCAGCTTCCCGGAGCACCCGGGGCACCACAGTTCCCGTCGCGATGCGGCGGTCTACTACGAGCGCGCGCTGCGCTGCAACGCACGAGGCGAATACGACTCGGCCACCGCCGCCGCCCAGCAGGCCTGCGCCAGCGATGACGTCGGGCTCCATGGCTGGGCGCTGAGCGAGCTGGTGGTGGCCGCGAGCCGCACGTCCCAGCTCGACGTCGCCCGGGCCGCGCTCGCTCAGCTGACCGAACGGGCCTTGGCCAGCGGAACCGAGTGGGCTCTGGGGATTCTCGCGCGCGGCCGCGCGCTCCTCAGCCCGGCGGATGCTGAGGAGTACTACCAAGAGTCGATCGCGCGGCTGGGCCGCGCCGACATGGGTCTCGATCTCGGCCGCACCCACCTGCTCTACGGCGAATGGCTCCGGAGAGAGAATCGGCGGGTTCACGCTCGCGATGAGCTTCACCGCGCACTGGACAGCTTCGAGACCACGGGTGCCGCCGCATTCAGCGACCGGGTCCACAGCGAGCTGCTTGCGACCGGTGAGACGGTGCGCAAGCGAACCGTCTCGAGCTACGCAGAGCTCACCCCGCAGGAGGAACGGATCGCCCACCTCGCCGGCAGCTGGCTCACGAACGCGGAGATCGCGACCCGACTCTTCCTCAGCCCACGGACTGTCGAGTGGCACCTGGGCAAGGTGTTCGCCAAGCTCGGGGTGGCCTCGCGCCGCGAGCTGTCCCAGCTGCAGCGCCGTCATCGCGCCCTCGCGAGCTGACGAAGTCCCGAGCCGACCAAACAGGAGAGGGCGTGGCCGTTCGCCACCGACGACACCGTCGAGGCGGGCGGCTGCCACGAGGTGGCGACTCAGACAGCGCGCAACGGCTCCTCGGTGCTGCCGGGTGCGCACTGCGCCGCGGCCTGCGTCCATCGGTGTGGCTCGTCC
>JBAUWD010000260.1:0-19022 GCA_049583575.1 Nocardioides sp. | reverse complement strand
ACCGCGAGTGCCGGAACGAGGCCGGACACGACGGCGGCACGTGCCCGCGCGGGTCGTCGACGTCCCGCCGACGACCCGTCCGCAACGAGCAGCTTCCCCCGTGTCATCGTTCACTGACGCTAGCCCGCACCCGGCTCGTTGACATCCCCTGAGCGAGGGATGTCACCCGACGGACACCTGGACTCCGGCCGGCCGTCGTGCACCGTTCTGCTTCCGCGAACCGGTCGGACCCCCTACCGTGTCGGTTGACCTCTGACACCCTCGTCGCGTCCGGGGGGCTCCGCGACGACTGCGCACGAGTGGAGCCCCGCAATGGCCGAGACGACCCCCGGTCGTGCACCTGCGCGACGTACCGTCCTCGCCGGTGCGGGACTGGCCGCGGGTGCTGCCTTCGTGGACGCTCCCGCCGAAGCCGCGACGTACGCCGCTCACCATCCGGGTGCTCGGCTGCTGGCGACGCCGGCACGCCACCTCGTCGGCCGCTTCTCGTACGGCGTGACGCCACAGCTCGCGCGGCAGGTGCGGCAGCACGGTGGCGCGCAGGGCTGGTTCGAGTGGCAGCTGCACCCCCAGCACGTGCCCGACCACCATGCCCAGTCGATCGAGTCGTGGTTCCCACACCTGAAGTGGTCCACCCCACGGATCGCCGCCGAGAACGAGAGTGGCCGGGTGGGCGGCTGGGAGGTGATGGTCGACTACCAGAACTGGCTGCTGCTGCGCCGGATGTACAGCCAGCGGCAGGTCCTGGAGGTGATGACGGAGTTCTGGGAGAACCACTTCAACGTCCCGGTCGGCGCCGACGGTGTCTTCACCTACCGCAAGGCCTACGGCGACGCGATCCGGGCACGCGCCCTGGACTCGTTCGAGTCGCTGCTCCAGGCCGCCACGGTCCACCCGGCGATGGGCATCTACCTCGGCAACGCGGTGTCCGACAAGGACCATCCCAACGAGAACCAGGGTCGTGAGCTGCTCGAGCTGCACACCGTCGGCCTGTCCGCCGACTTCGACGAGAAGGACGTCGTGGACTCCGCCCGGATCCTCACCGGCTGGCGGGTCGACGTGTGGAACACGTGGGCCGCGAGCTACAACAAGTTCGTCCACTACCACAAGCCGGTCCGCGTGCTCGGCTTCCACAGCAAGAACTCCTCGCCCGACGGCCGCAAGGTGACCCGGCAGTACCTGCACTACCTCGCGCACCATCCGGCCACCGCGAAGCACATCGCGAGCGAGCTCGCGGTGGCCTTCGTCAGTGACGACCCACCCCGTTCCCTGGTCGACCACCTCGCCCACGTCTACCGCGCCCACGGCACCCAGATCCGCCCGGTGCTGCGCGCCCTGGTGGGCTCGCAGGCATTCCGGGACTCGGTGGGAGCCAAGGTCCGCGACCCCGAGGGCGACGTGGTCGCGACGTACCGGCTGATGCGGGTCGACGTCGCCAGGCCCCACAAGGCCGACCGCGCCGCGCACCAGCTGGTCTGGCAGTCGGGCACCATCGGCATGGAGCCGATGTCGTGGCCGGCGCCCAACGGCCGCCCGAACGAGAGCGCCCCGTGGTGCTCGCCCTCCCGGCTGCTGGGCTCGATGTCGACGCACTACTCCATGTCGGGCGGATGGTGGCCGAGCAAGGGAGTCCACTACCCCGCACCCGAGTCGTGGCTGCCGAAGCCGAAGACCCGCTTCGACCACCTCGTCGACGCCATGTCGCAGCGGATCCTGCATCGGCACGCGTCGGCGACCCTGCAGAAGGCGTGCAGCCAGGCCGTGGCGACCCACCCGCACGCGCAGATCACCAAGGACCACCCGGTGATGCAGTGGTTGTTCCCGCGTCTGCTGACGACCTTCTTCGACTCTCCCGAGTTCTTCCGGCGGTGACCCCATGGACCCGATGACCTCAGACGGCCCCCAGGACGCCTGCTGCCCCGAGTACGCCGAGATGAGTCGCCGTGGCGTGCTCCGCGGTGCCCTGGCGCTGGGCGGGGCCACCTTCCTGGTCGGCTCGGCCACCGTGTCGGCCTCCGCCTCGTCGCTGAGGCAGCCCCGGGCCATCCTGGTCGTGCTGTCGCTGCGCGGCGGGGCCGACGGCATGTCGCTCGTGGTGCCGCACGGCGATCCCGGGTACCACAAGGCCCGCCCCACCATCGGCATCCCAGCCAGCGAGCTCCTGGTGCCGGACTCGATGTTCGGGCTGCACCCCAAGCTCGCACCGCTGCTCCCGATGTGGAACGCCGGCAAGCTCACCGCCATCCACGCGACCGGACTGGCGGTGGCCAACCGCTCGCACTTCTCGGCCATGGAGGAGGTGGAGGAGGCGGCCCCGGGCTCGAGCCAACGCGTCGGCTGGCTCAACCGGCTGGTCGGCACGGACAACCATCACTCACCCCTGCAGGGTGTCGGCGTGGCCTCGGGCCCGGCGCCCACCGAGCTCCTCGGCCCCGTGCCGCTGATGACGGTCGGGTCGATCTCCGACCTCGACATCGCGGCGGACGACCAGTGGGACACCGACCCGAAGGGCAAGCGGCGGCGGTCGCTGACCACGATGTACGAGCGGGACCACAGCCCGATCGGCCGGGCGATGCGGTCGACGCTGCAGGCCACCAAGGACGTCGCCCCGGTGCTCGCCACCAAGGACAACTCCGCGTCGTACGGTGGCTCCGACGTGGGCAACGCCCTCGCGATGGCGGCACGGATCATCCGCGGGAAGGTCGGCGTGGAGGTCCTCACCGTGGACCAGGGTGACTGGGACATGCACGTCGACCTGGGCTCGCTCGACGGGGGCCACATGGTCGACCACGCCCACGACCTCGGTAGGGCGCTCGCGGCCTTCTTCGCCGACCTCGGCGACCAGACCGACAAGGTCACGCTGGTCACCATCAGCGAGTTCGGCCGGCGCACGGTGGAGAACGCCAACCGCGGCCTCGACCACGGCTGGGGCAACGTGATGCTCGTGGCCGGCGCGGGCGTCAAGGGCGGTCGGTACTACTGCCGGCACTGGAAGCCCCTCTCCCGCGACCTCGAGGCGGACCTCCACGTCAGCACCGACTACCGCCACGTGCTGTCCGAGATCGTGACCGCGCGCTTCTCGGGGGCACCGAGGTCGAAGGTGTTCCCGGGGATCGGCGCCTTCACGAAGCTCGGCTTCATGCAGTCCGCCTGAGGGGTCCACCCGAGGGGTGAGGCGGGGCCGGACAGAGCCCCCGAGCGTGGCATCGGCCCCCTTCCGAGAGGACTCCACCGATGCTGGCCGCCTTGCTGCTCGCCCCGGCCGGCAGGCAGGCGGTCTCGCCCAACCCCCTCGAGCCGGCCCGCGGCCACCGGCCGTCTCCGGCGGTGCACTCCCCGAGTACGTCGGGCAGCCCGAGCCCCACCACCTCCTCGTCGGCCTTCTCGTCCCCCACGGCGTCCTCGTCGACGAGTGCCACGACCGCACCCACCTCGTCCGCACCCACGCCTTCGGCACCCATGTCGACGCCGACCAGCAGCGCGCCCACGACGAGTCCGACGTCCGCGGCCACCAGCCCCTAGGGGTCAGCCGTCGGACTCGTCGCGCTCGTCGTCCGGCCGGAACCGGTAGCCCATCCCGGTCTCGGTCAGGAGGTACGCCGGCCGGGCCGGGTCCGGCTCGAGCTTGCGACGCAGCTGGGCGAGGTAGAGCCGGAGGTACTGGTTCTCGGTGTCGTAGCCGGGACCCCATACCTCGTGGAGCAGATGCCGTTTGGTGATCAGGCGGCCCGGGTTGCGCACCAGGATCTCGAGGATCCGCCACTCGGTCGGGGTCAGCCTCTGGTCGTCACCATGACCGCTGGCCGGGCGCACGCGGTGGGCGGCGAGGTCGACGACCCACTCCCCCAGGGCGACGCTCGGCGCGTGCTGGGCCGTGACCCGCCGCGAGACGGCGCGCATCCGGGCGAAGAGCTCCTCGATCCCGAACGGCTTGGTGACGTAGTCGTCCGCACCGGCATCCAGCGCCGCGATCTTCTGGATCTGCTCGGTGCGACCGGTGAGCACGATGATCGGCACCGTCGTCCATCCGCGGAGCCCGGCGATCACCTCCGTGCCCTCGATGTCCGGGAGCCCGAGATCGAGCACGACCAGGTCCGGTGGATGCAGACCGGCCGCCTTGAGGGCGCTCGCCCCGTCGCTGGCCGTGTGCACGTCGTACCCCCTGGCGCGCATGTTCACCACGAGCGCCCGGAGGATCTGCGGCTCGTCGTCGACCACCAGTACCCGCGTCACGTCAGCTCCCCGACGACCGGCTGGGGCACCACCGGGCGGCCGACGAGCGGCAGCGTGACGGTCATGGTCAGGCCTCCTCCGGGGGTGTCCTCGGCGGTCAGGGTGCCGCCCATGGCCGCGGTGAGCCCGCGGGAGAGGGCCAGGCCGAGACCCACCCCCGTGGTGTTGTCGCGGTCGCCGAGCCGCTGGAACGGCGCGAACAGCTGGTCGCTCTGCGACTCGGGGACGCCGGGGCCGCGGTCGACCACCCGGATGTCCATCGTCCCCGCGTGGCAGCTGGCCGCGAGAAGGGGCGGGACGTCCGGAGGGCTGTACCGCACCGCGTTGCCGAGCAGGTTGACCAGCACCCGCTCCAGGAGCACGGCATCGGCCAGGACCTCCGGCAGGGTCTCCGGCACCTTCACCCGGACCTGGGAGACATCAGGGCCCAACGCGTCCAGCACGAGGGGCACCAGCTCGTCCAGGGCGACCGGTCCGAGGCTCACGGCCAGCGCTCCCGCCTCGAGACGGCTCATGTCGAGCAGGTTCTCGATGAGTCGGGTCAGCCGGTCGAGCGACTCGTCGGCGTTCGCGAGCAGCTCAGCTTGTGCCGCGGGGCTCCACTCGACGCGGTCGCTGCGGAGCGAGGTGATCGATGCCTTCGCGGAGGCCAGGGGGCTGCGGAGGTCGTGGCTCACCGCCGCCAGCAGTGCCGTGCGGGTGCGATCGGCCTCCTCGACCGCGCTGGCCTCCGCGGCGCGGGTCGACAGCTGGTCGTGCTCGTGAACCGCCGCCGCCTGGGCGGCGAACGCCGACAGCAGCCGCTGGTCGGCAGCACGGACGGTGCCGTCCACGCGCAGCATCAGCCGCTCGCCGGCCGGTACGTCGGTCCGGTCCCTGTCCGGGGTGCCCTCCCCCACCCGGGCGACCTCCTGCCAGGACTCCGAGGCGTCCCGCCTCTCGAGGAGGGTCACCGACTCCAGTCCGAAGGTCTCCCGGGCCCGGCCGAGGATCTCCGGGAGCGAGGCCTCGCCGCGCAGGATGCCGCCGGCGAGCCCGGCCAGGATCGCCGCCTCGGCCGAGGCGCGCCCGGCCTCCGTCGTGCGCCGGACCACTCGCTCGACCAGCACCGAGACCAGGGCCGCCACCGCGACGAACACCAGGAGCGCCAGCGCGTTGTTCCGGTCCGAGATCGTGAACGTGTACAGGGGTGGCGTGAAGTAGTAGTTGAGCAGGAGGCTGCCCACGATCGCGGCGGCCAGGGCCGGCCAGAGCCCGCCGATCAGCGCCACCACGATGACCGCGGTGAGGTACAGCAGGATGTCGCTGGGCAGGTTGAGCTCGCTGCGCACGCGTGAGAGGGCGAGGGTGAGCAGCGGGAGGAGCAGCAGCGCGACGACCGTGCCCTGCATCCGGCGTCGCACGCTGAGCGCGGTCGTCAGTCCCGCGACCGGAAGCCTGGGCAGGCGGTCGGGTCCGTGGGCGGCCTCGTGCGTGACGAGGTGGACGTCGATCTTGCCCGACAGCCGGGCGACCCGGGCTCCGATGCCCTCACCCGCCAGGAAGCTCTCCCAGCGGCCGCGGCTGCTGGCACCCAGGACGATCTGGGTGGCGTTCTCGACGCGCGCGAAGTCCAGCAGTGCGCCCGCGACGTCGTCGCCGACCACCTGGTGCCAGGACCCGCCCATCGACTCCGCGAGGCGGCGCTGGCGACCGAGCTCGGCCGGGTCGAGGGCGGCGAGGCCGTCACCCTTGACCACGTGGAGGGCGAGCAGGTCGGCCCCCGTCGTCCGGGTGGCGATCCGTACGGCGCGCCGGAGCAGGGTCTCGCCCTCGGGCCCCCCGGGAAGCGCCACCACGATCCGCTCGCGTGCCTCCCAGGGCTGTTCGATGCCGTGGGCGGCCCGGTAGCGCTGCAGGCCCTCGTCGACGCGCTCGGCCACCCAGAGCAGGGCCAGCTCGCGCAGCGCGGAGAGGTTGCCGACTCGGAAGTAGTTCGACAGGGCGGCATCGACCCGGTCGGACGGATAGATGTTGCCGTGGGCCATCCGGCGGCGCAGGGCCTCCGGCGCGATGTCGACGATCTCGATCTGATCGGCACGCCGGACGATCTCGTCGGGGATGGTCTCCCGCTGCTCGACGCCGCTGATCCGCTGCACCACGTCGTTGAGCGACTCGAGGTGCTGGATGTTGACCGTGGTGATCACGTCGATCCCGGCGTCGAGCAGGGTGTCGACGTCCTGCCAGCGCTTCTCGTGGCGGCTGCCGGGGATGTTGGTGTGGGCGAGCTCGTCGACCAGCGCCACCGCCGGACGCCGGGCGAGCACCGCGTCGAGGTCCATCTCCTCGAACACGGCGCCGCGGTAGCTCAGCTGCCGCCGCGGGACGACCTCGAGACCCTCGAGCCGCTCCGCGGTGTGGGCTCGCCCGTGGGTCTCGACCACGCCCACGACGACATCGGTCCCCCGGTCCAGGCGCCGCTTGCCCTCGTCGAGCATGGCGTACGTCTTGCCCACCCCGGGGGCCATCCCGAGGTAGGCACGAAGGCGTCCACGGCTCACGCGGCCATTGTCCCGGTCATCGTCCGAGCCGCGCGAGCGCGAGGTTGAGCTCGAGCACGTCGACCCGCGGCTCACCGAGGAAGCCGAGGACCCGGCCCTGCGTGTGGTCGTCCACCAGCTCCTGGACCTCGGCCACGCCGATCCCCCGCGCCCGGGCGACGCGTGCGACCTGGAGGTCGGCGTACGCCGGACTGATGTCGGGGTCGAGCCCGGAGGCGCTGGAGGTCACCGCGTCGGGTGGGACCTGTGCAGGCACGACGCCGTCCTGCTGGACGATCCGAGCGCGAGCGGCCCGGATCGACCTGAGCAGGACCGGCGAGTCCGGGCCGAGGTCGGTGCCGCCCGACGCCAGCGCGTCGTACGACGCAGCGGAGGGCCGGGGGTGGAACCACTGCGCGCCCGTGAACTCCTGCCCGATCAGGGAGGATCCGACGTCCGTGCCCTGGAGACCGACCAGCGAGCCGTTCGCCTGGTCGTGGAAGGCCACCTGTCCGACGCCGGTCATCAGCAGTGGGTAGGCGAGGCCGAAGACCACGGTGAACGACAGCAGGAGCCAGAGCCCGGCCAGAGACTGTCTGAGCATGTTCATGGCGCTCACCTGACTCCCGGGATGAACTGGACGAGGAGGTCGATCGCCTTGATGCCGACGAACGGCACCACCAACCCGCCGAGGCCGTAGACCAGCAGGTTGCGCCGGAGCATGGCCGCCGCCGACGAGGGCGTGTAGCGCACACCCCGGAGTGCGAGCGGGACCAACGCGACGATGACCACCGCGTTGAAGATCACCGCGGAGAGGATCGCCGAGGAGGGGCTGTGCAGGCCCATCACGTCGAGCCGGTCCAGGCCGGGGTACACCGGTGCGAACATGGCGGGCAGGATCGCGAAGTACTTCGCGACGTCGTTCGCGATGGAGAACGTCGTCAGCGAGCCGCGGGTGATCAGCAGCTGCTTGCCGATCTCCACGATCTCGATGAGCTTGGTCGGGTTGGAGTCGAGGTCGACCATGTTCCCGGCCTCCTTGGCCGCCGACGTACCGGTGTTCATCGCCACGCCGACGTCGGCCTGCGCGAGTGCCGGCGCGTCGTTCGTGCCGTCACCGGTCATCGCGACCAGCCGGCCGCCGTCCTGCTCCTCGCGGATCAGCGCCAGCTTGTCCTCCGGCCTGGCCTCCGCGAGGAAGTCGTCGACCCCCGCCTCGTCGGCGATGGCCTGGGCGGTCAGGGGGTTGTCGCCGGTGATCATGACGGTGCGGATGCCCATCCGGCGCAGCTCGTCGAACCGCTCACGCATCCCGTTCTTGACGATGTCCTTGAGGTGGACGACACCCAGGACGCGGGCCCCCGACGGACCGTGCTCGGCGACGACCAGCGGCGTACCACCGCCGCCGGCGATGGCGTCGACCATGGGTCCCAGGTCGGCCGGCGGGGTGCCGCCGCACTCCCGGACCCACTCGCGTACGGCGCTCGTGGCACCCTTGCGGACCTCGCGGGACCGGCCGTTCTCGGCCAGGTCGCACCCGCTCATCCGGGTCTGGGCGCTGAAGGGGACGAACGTGGCGTGGGTGAGCTCCCCGGGATGGCGGTCGCGCAGGCCGTACTCGCGCTTGGCGAGCACGACGATCGAGCGACCCTCCGGAGTCTCGTCCGCGAGGCTCGAGAGCTGGGCGGCGTCGGCCAGCTCGGACGCGGTCACGCCTTCGAGAGGGATCATCTCGACCGCCTCGCGGTTGCCCAGCGTGATCGTGCCGGTCTTGTCGAGCAGCAGCGTGTTCACGTCACCGGCGGCCTCGACGGCGCGACCCGACATGGCCAGCACGTTGCGCTGCACGAGCCGGTCCATGCCGGCGATGCCGATCGCGCTCAGCAGCGCGCCGATGGTGGTCGGGATGAGGCAGACCAGCAGCGAGACCAGCACGATGCCCGGCTGGGGCGCGCCGCTGAAGGTGGCCAGCGGCTGCAGGGTCACCACGGCCAACATGAAGACGATGGTCAGGCTGGCGAGCAGGATGTTGAGTGCGATCTCGTTGGGGGTCTTCTGCCGCGCGGCGCCCTCGACCAGCGCGATCATCCGGTCGAGGAAGGTCTCGCCCGCATTGGCGGTGATCCGGACCACGATCCGGTCCGAGAGCACCCGGGTGCCCCCGGTGACCGCCGACCGGTCGCCGCCCGCCTCACGGATCACCGGCGCGGACTCGCCGGTGATCGCGGACTCGTCCACGCTGGCGATGCCCTCGATCACGTCGCCGTCGCTGGGGATCAGGTCGCCGGCCTCGCAGACCACGCGGTCGTCGACCCTCAGCGCTGCGGCCGGAGAGGGGCGCTCGACGCCGTCGACCAGCAGCCTGGCCGTGGTCTCCTGCCGGCTGCGCCGTAGGGCGGCGGCCTGGGCCTTGCCACGGCCCTCGGCGACCGCCTCGGCCAGGTTGGCGAACACGACGGTGGCCCACAGCCAGACCACGATCAGCCAGGCGAACGTCGAGGGGTGGGCGACCGCCAGCACGGTGGACAGGACCGCACCGACCTCGACCACGAACATCACCGGGTTGCGCATCATGGTGCGCGGGTCGAGCTTGCTGACGGCGGACGGCAGCTGCGTGACCAGCATCCGTACGTCGAGGAGGCCGGCGCCGACCCGGGGGGCGTGCGGCGCCTCGGGAACGACCGTCTCGGTCATCGGGTGAGTCCTTCCGCCAGCGGGCCCAGGGCGAGGGCCGGGAAGTAGGTGAGGGCGACGACGATCAGCACGACACCCACGAGCATCGCGACGAACAGGGGTCGATGGGTCGGGAGCGTGCCTGCCGTGGCCGGCACCGGCTTCTGCGCGGCCAGCGACCCGGCGAGGCCGAGCACGAACAGCATCGGCAGGAACCGGCCGACCAGCATCGCCAGGCCCCCGGCGACGTTGTAGAAGTCGGTGTCACCCGAGAGGCCCGCGAACGCGCTGCCGTTGTTGTTGCCCTGTGACGTGAAGGAGTAGAGCACCTCCGAGAGGCCGTGCGGTCCGGCGTTCAGCATCGAGGCTCGCGCCGACGGGATCGACATCGCGACACCGGTGCCGATCAGGACGACGGCCGGTGTGGTCAGGATGTACAGCGCGGCGAACTTCACCTCCCGCGCGCGGATCTTCTTCCCGAGGTACTCCGGGGTCCGGCCGACCATCAGTCCGGCCACGAAGACGGTGACCACGGCGAGCACGAGCATGCCGTACAGACCCGACCCCGTGCCGCCCGGTGCGATCTCGCCCAACATCATGTTCAGGATCGGTACGCCGCCACCCAGCGGGGTGAACGAGTCGTGCATCGAGTCCACCGAGCCGGTCGACGTGAGCGTCGTCGCAGTGGCGAACAGCGCCGAGGACGGTACGCCGAAGCGCACCTCCTTGCCCTCCATCGACGCACCGGCGGTCTGCAGCGCGGACCCGGAGTGATGCGCCTCGAGGACCGTGACGAGGGTCAGGGAAGCGGCGAAGATCACGGCCATCGCCGAGAGGATCGCCCAGCCCTGGCGCTTGTCTCCGAGCAACTTGCCGAAGGTCCTGGGCAGCGCGA
The DNA here is from genome assembly GCA_049583575.1 of Nocardioides sp. Taxonomy (GTDB): domain Bacteria; phylum Actinomycetota; class Actinomycetes; order Propionibacteriales; family Nocardioidaceae; genus Nocardioides. Next base: position 8,702 of record JBAUWD010000260.1, on the reverse strand, counting down.
ACGGGATCATGAGCAGCAGGGTGATCTCGAGCAGGTTGGTGAAGGCGTTCGGGTTCTCGAACGGGTGCGAGGAGTTCGCGTTGTAGGGGCCGCCCCCGTTGGTGCCGAGCTCCTTGATCGCCTCCTGGCTGGCGATCGCACCACCCGGAAGGTGCTGGGTCTGACCGGTGAGCGTGGTGATCGTGTGGGTGTCGGCCAGGTTCTGCACCACACCGGACGCGATCAGGACCACCGTCGCCACGATGCTCAGCGGCAGCAGGATCCGCACGCAGCCGCGCACCAGGTCGACCCAGAAGTTGCCGACCCGGCTGGTCCGGGCCCGGGCGAAGCCGCGCACCAGCGCCACCACGACCGCGATGCCGACCGAGGCGGAGGCGAAGTTCTGGACGGCGAGGCCGGCCATCTGGACGAGGTAGCCCATGGTCGTCTCGCCCGAGTAGTTCTGCCAGTTGGTGTTGGTCACGAACGACGCGGCGGCGTTCCATGCCAGATGCGGCTCCACCGCGGAGTACCCGAGCGAGAGCGGGAGCAGGTGCTGGACACGCTCCAGGCCGTACAGGAACAGCACCGACACCAGTGAGAACCCGAGCACCGACAGCGCGTACGTCGCCCAGGTCTGGTCGGCGTCGGGGTCGATCCGGCACACGCGGTAGAGCACCCGCTCGGCTCGCCAGTGCGTGGTGGCCGAGTAGACCCGCGCCATGTGGTCACCCAGAGGGACGTGCGTGACACCCAGGACGAGCACCAGCGCGAGGACGGTGAGGAGACCGGCTGCGGTGTCGCTCATCAGAACCGCTCGGGGAAGAGGAGGGCGACGACCAGGTAGCCCGTCAGGGCGACCGCCAGGATCAGGCCGACCAGGTTCTGGGCGCTCACAGCCGCTCCACCCCCTTCAGGACCAGAGCGAGAACGGCGAACACCGCGATCGTCAGCACCACCAGGGCGACATCGAGCACCACGCACCTCCAGAGGGGAAGACCCTTGCGTCGTCCATCAGAGCGCGGCCGGCCGCTGAAGGACCCCGGTCCTGACGCTTTCCTGACGCCCTGCGCCCGGACCCTGACGCGTCGTTGACACCAGGGAGATCCGCCTCACGTCACGTGCATGTCGGCCCGGATCGGGTACGGCGGGGGCATGGCTCCCTCAGACATCCACCACACCGTCCCCGGCCCGGCCTCGACGAGGAGGCCTCCTCGCGGGTGATCGCGCTGCTGCAGATGCGGCTCCACGCGGCCAACGACCTGCAGCTCACCCTGAAGCACGTCCACTGCAACGTGGTCGGCCCGCACTTCATCGCCCTACACCGGATGATCGACCCGCAGGTGGCGGCGGGGCGTCGTCGGAGTCCGAGGCCGCGGCCGACGCCTGACCGAGGCGCGACCGGTGTCCCGATCGCGCCCGACGTCTGCTCAGGTCAGGTCGAGAGAGCCTGTACGTCGTCGGCCGCCGTGGCCTGCAGGGCCTCGGCCAGCGCCTGGAGCGCCCTGGCGGCTGCCAGCTCGTAGCCGATCTCGGGGACGTCGAGCCTGTCCTTCTCGTTGAGCGCGGCGGTGCCGGTGGCGCTCAGCGGAGGCTCCACCCCGCTGAGGAGCCGCGCCTCGGCGTGCGTGTGCCCGTCGACCTCACTGAGGTAGAGCTGCACAGACCAGCGCGTGACTGTCTCGTTCATGGCGTTGTTCCTCTCTGGGTAGCAGGTGCTCCGGTCCTCGGGGCGCGGCGGCCTCGCCCTCGCGCCGCAGGAACGTCTCGAGCTCGCCGATCGTGCTCATCAAGGGAGCCGGGAAGACGACGGTCGTGTTCTTGTCGACGCCGATCTCGACGAGGCTCTGGAGGTTGCGCAGCTGGAGGGCCAGCGGGTGCTTCATCATCGTGTCCGACGCCTCGCCGAGCGCGGCGGCGGCGGCCGCCTCGCCCTCGGCGGCGATGATCTTCGCCCTCTTCTCGCGCTCGGCCTCGGCCTGCCGGGCCATGGCCCGCTTCATGCTGTCGGGGAGCTGGATGTCCTTCAGCTCGACCAGGGTCACCAGGACGCCCCACTCGGTCGTGGTCCGGTCGAGGATGTCGCGGATGTTCGCGTTGATCGAGTCGGTCTCCGAGAGTGCCCGGTCGAGGGTGTGCTGCCCCACGACGTTGCGCAGCGTGGTCTGCGCGATCTGGTCGATGGCTGCCGCGACGTTCTCGATGGCCACGACCGACCGCACGGCGTCGGTCACCTTGAAGTACGCGACGCCGGCGACGTCGATGCTGACGTTGTCCTTGGTGATGATCCCCTGGGACTGGACGGGCATCGTGATGATGCGCATCGAGACCTTCCGCAGCACGTCGACGAACGGGATGATGAAGGTCAACCCCGGCTCACGGATCCCCTTCACCCGGCCGAGCCGGAACAGGACCCCCTTCTGGTACTGGTTCACGACGCGCATGGACATGCTCAGGACCAGGATCGCCAGGACGACGACGACGGCGACGAGCGCCAGGGTCTTCATGACGGATCTCCCTTCGGGTGATCTCACTCCCACTCTGCGCCCGGAAGCGGGACCGGATCAGGGTGGGAAGACCTGCCGGCAGGTGGCCAAGGTCCCGTCGCCGTGGCCCGGCTCGGGCCCTACGCCTCTTGGCCCGGGACCCGCGGGCTCGCACGGTGGTGGCATGGTGCGAGACATCATGGTGGGCGCCGTGCGCTCCCGGCGCGATCCGGAAGCCGCGGTCGGCGGTCACTCCGACCTCCTGCTCACCGACCTGCCGGCGCTGCTGGCCGAGCTGGGGTGCGACGACCAGGGCCTCAGCGCCGTCGAGGCGCGCAGGCGGTTGGAGCAGACCGGCCCGAACATCCTGGCCTCGACCCACAAGGGCGGACTGCTGGCCGCTCTCCTGCGCCAGCTGACCCATCCGCTCGCCCTGCTGCTGTGGCTCGCGGCCGCGCTCGCCCTGGCCACGCAGGGCCCCACGCTCGGCATCGCGATCATCGCGGTGATCGCGTTGAACGCGTGCTTCGCCCTGATCCAGGAACGGCATGCCGAGCATGCGGTGGCCGCTCTCGGCGAGTACCTGCCCGCACAGACGATGGTGATCCGCGACGGCCGGCGCCTCGTCGTCGACGCCTCGGACGTCGTGCCCGGAGACCTGCTCCTCGTCGAGGAGGGCGCCGCCATCAGTGCCGACGCCCGGCTCGTCCGTGGTGCGGTCGAGGTGGATCTCTCCGCCATCAACGGCGAGTCCGTGCCCGTCGTCCGGGAGGCGACCCGGACCGCAGAGGGGGCCTCGGCCCGTGTGGTCGACGCCACCGACGTGCTGCTCTCGGGCACCACGTGCACCGCCGGGGAGGCGGCGGCGCTGGTGGTGCACACCGGCATGGCGACGGAGCTCGGACGGATCGCCGACCTGAGCAGTCGCACCCGTCACGACAGCAGTCCCCTGGAGCGCCAGGTACGACGCGTCGCGTGGCTGATCGCGGGGGTCGCGGTCGGCGTGGGCATCGCGTTCCTGCCGCTGGGGATGCTGGCCGGCCTCAGCTTCACCCAGGCCTCGGTGTTCGCGATCGGCCTGCTCGTCGCCAACGTGCCGGAGGGCCTGCTTCCCACCATCACGCTCGCCCTGGCGGTCGGCGTGGCCGACCTGGCCCGGCGGGGCGGTCTGGTCAAGCGCCTGAGTGCCGTCGAGACGCTCGGCTCGACCGACGTGATCTGCACCGACAAGACCGGGACGCTGACCCAGAACCGCATGCAGGTGCACAGCACCTGGGGTCCCACCGGTCGGTCCGCACCGGAGGTGGAGGGCGAGGCGGTCGCCCTGGCCCGTGCCCTGCATGCGTGTACGACCGCGGACGCGCAGACCCGCACGGGTGACCCCACCGAGCTGGCGCTGCTCCAGGCGGCGGACCGGATCGCGCGGGGCCGTGACGTGGGCGTGGCGCGCCGCACGCAGACCTTCCGCTTCGACCCGCGGCTCCGGCTGATGACCGTCCTGGCCACCGAGCCGCAGCCCGGCGGGCGCGAGCCGGACCGGATCACGGCGTTCACCAAGGGGGCCCCGGAGGCCGTCCTGGCCCGGTGCACCCGGGTGGCGCACGACCAGCAGCCCCCCGTGCCGCTCGACGACTCGTTCGGGGCGCGCGTGGAGTCGCGCCTCCTGGACCTCGCGTCCCAGGGCCTCAGGCTCATCGCCTGTGCCCGCCGCGACCTCGGGACCGGACCGGCCCCCTCCGACCGCGCGGACGTGGAGCGGGACCTGACCCTGCTGGGCTTCGTGGCGCTGACCGATCCGGTGCGCGACGCCGTGCCCGACGCCGTACGGCGCGCCCATGACGCCGGCATCACGGTGCACGTCATCACCGGGGACAACGGCGCCACGGCGGCGGCGATCGCACGATCGGCAGGAATCCGGGCCGTCGGCGAGGCGAACGTCGTCCCGGGCGACCGGCTCGACGAGATGCCCGACGGCGTCCTCGACGACCTGCTCTCCCGAGGCGACGAGCTGGTGTTCGCACGGAGCTCGCCCGAGGACAAGCTCCGGATCGCCACCCGGCTCCAGTCACTGGGCCATGTCGTCGCGATGACCGGCGACGGAGTGAACGACGCCCCTGCCCTGCGCCGTGCCGACATCGGGATCGCCATGGGCCAGAGCGGGACGGACGTCGCGCGCGAGGCCTCGACGATGGTCCTGACCGACGACGACTTCGCCACGATCATCCGGGCCGTGGAGTCGGGCCGGCGGGTCTACGACAACGTCCGGAAGTTCATCCTCTACATCTTCGCCCACGCCGTCCCCGAGGTCGTCCCCTTCCTCGTCTTCGCCCTCTCCGGCGGGGCGATCCCCCTCGGCCTGACCGTCGCGCAGATCCTGATGATCGACCTGGGCACCGAGACGCTGCCCGCGCTCGCCATCGGACGGGAGGCGGCGGAGCCCGGGATCATGAGCCGGCCGCCGCGTCGCCGCAAGGAGGGCATCATCACCGCCTCGATGCTGCTGCGCGCCTGGGGGATCCTCGGCGCGGTCAGCGCACTCCTGGTGACGGGAGGCTTCCTCTGGGTGCTCCACGCGGCCGGCTGGACGCCCGGCACGGACGTCGGCGCCGGCACGCCGTTGCACGAGACCTACCTCCGGGCCACCACCATGGCCTTCGCCGGCATCGTCGCCTGCCAGATCGGTACCGCGATGGCCTCGCGCACCGACCGCGTCTCCCTGCTCCGGGTCGGGGTGTTCTCCAACCGCCTGCTGCTGGCCGGCATCGGGTTCGAGCTCGTGGTGACCGGCCTCGCGATCTACCTGCCTGCCGCGCAGCGCGTGCTCGGCACCCGGCCGCTCACCTGGCGCGAGCTGCTGGTGCTGGTCGCCTTCCCGGTGGTCGTGTGGGGAGCCGACGAGGCCTACCGGGCACTGCGGCGCCACGTCACACCGCTCGGAAGCGCGTCGGACGCGGCCCACGACCCGGCGGAGTCGACGACGGCCGGCGTCGCTCAGTGACCTGACCGCGTGCTCCGACAGCTCGAGGTGACGGCGACGAAGTGCTGCCCCTCCCCCGCGGCCAGCGAGAAACCGTCGGCGTACCCCGGCTCCACGTCGAGGACGATCTCCGCGTGCGGCCAGGCATCCAGCTGCCGGCGCTCGACGTAGAGCGGGCATCCGGCCACGGTCCCGACCTCGATGTCGCCGTCACCGACGAGGAAGTCGCCGACCGGGAAGCACATGGGGGCGCTGCCGTCGCAGCAGCCGGCGGAGAGGACGAAGAGGAGCTCCCCGTGGATGCGCACCAGCCGTTGGACCGCCTCGACGGCGGCGTCGGTGGCACGCACCACGGGGAGCATCATCGGCTCAGAACAGTCCGAGCTTGTGCTCGTCGGTGCTCACCAGCACCGACTTCGTCTGGCTGTAGAGATCCAGCATCATCTGGTGGTTCTCACGGCCGATCCCCGAGATCTTGTAGCCGCCGAAAGCCGCTCCGGCGGGGTACTGGTGGTAGCAGTTGACCCAGACCCGGCCCGCCTGGATGGCGCGGCTCACGCGCGACATCCGGTTGGTGTCGCGGGTCCACAGACCGGCACCGAGCCCGTAGAGCGTGTCGTTGGCGATCGACAGCGCCTCGGCCTCGTCCCGGAAGGTGGTCACGGCCAGCACGGGTCCGAAGATCTCCTCCTGGAAGACCCGCATCTTGTTGTGGCCCTTGAGCACGGTCGGCTCGTAGAACCAGCCGTTCTCGAACTCGCCCGGGATCTCGGCGCGCTTGCCACCGATCAGGACCTCGGCACCCTCCTCTCGGCCGATGTCGACGTACCCGGAGATCTTCGTCAGCTGCTGCTGCGAGACCTGGGGGCCGATCATGGTGGCGGGGTCGAGCGGGTTGCCCTGCACGATGGCGCCGATGCGCTGCAGGCAGCGCTCCATGAACTCGTCGTAGATCGACTCCTGGATCAGCGCCCGCGACGGGCAGGTGCAGACCTCGCCCTTGTTGAACGCGTACAGCACGAGTCCCTCGACGGCCTTGTCGAGGAACTCGTCGTCGTGGGCCATCACGTCCTCGAAGAAGACGTTGGGTGACTTGCCGCCGAGCTCCAGGGTGACCGGGATGATGTTCTGCGAGGCGTACTGCATCATCAGCCGGCCGGTGACCGTCTCACCCGTGAACCCGATCTTGGCGATCCGCGGGCTGGTCGCCAGCGCCTTGCCGACCTCCGCGCCGGGGCCTGTGACGATGTTGATCACGCCCGGAGGCACGACGTCCTCGATCACCTCGGCCAGCTTCAGGATCGACCACGGGGTGGGCGACGCCGGCTTGATCACCGAGCAGTTGCCGGCAGCCAGCGCGGGAGCCAGCTTCCACGCGGCCATCAGGATCGGGAAGTTGAACGGGATGATCTGGCCGACGACCCCGAGAGGCTCCTGGAAGTGGTACGCCGTGGTCTTCTCGTCGATGACGGTCAGCCGGCCCTCACGGCTGCGCGCAGCCGCCGCGAAGTAGCGGAAGTGGTCGACCGCGAGCGGGATGTCCGCGTTCAGCGTCTCCCGGACGGGCTTGCCGTTCTCCCAGCTCTCGGCCACCGCGAGCATCTCGCTGTTGGCCTCGATCGCATCGGCGATCCTCTCGAGCACGCGAGCGCGCTCGGCCCCGGTCGTGTGGTTCCACTCGGTGGCGGCGACGTGGGCCGCGTCGAGCGCCGCCTCGACGTCCTCCGCGGTCGAGCGGGCCACCTCGGTGAAGGCCTCACCGGTGGCAGGTGCCGGGTTGGGCATGTACTGCCCACCCGCCGGCGGCATCCACTTGCCCCCGATGAAGTTCTCGTAGCGATCCTCGACCGTGACCGGACTTCCGGGTAGGCCGGGACGTACATAGGTCATGACATCCTCCTTCGACCATCGTCACCTGTCGGTGACGATCTCCTTCGATGCTCATCCCGTCGCACCGAGCTGGTCAGAGGCCTTGGTCATCACCGCGAGGGACCAGCAACCCGTGACCGCACGAGAGGGCCGTCAGCGCGCGAGGGCGCCGCCCTCCTCGAGGGTGAGGCCGGTGACCGGCTCGGGCACGGCCACGGGAGGCACCACCTCGACCGGGCAGGCCGACATCCGGAGGACGCCGCGCGCCGTGCTGCCCAGGTGGTGGAGATGGCTGCCGTGGGCCGGCTTGACCAGCACGAGGCGGTCGGCGCCCCGGGATGCGTCGACGAGAGCCTGCACCGGCCGGTCGTGGACGACCTCGACCCGAGCGACGACGTTCGGGTACGCCCCGCGGCAGTCCGACAGCAGCTCGTCGATCCGTTCTGCCTCCTCGGCGTTCCAGTCGTCCGCCCGGACACGCGCCGCCACCATGTCGTCGTAGGCGCTGGGGAGCTTCCAGGCGTGCACGACGACCAGGTCGGCGCCCAGCCCGTCGGCCAGGGCGAAGGCCTCGTCGAACAGCTCGACCGAGTGCTGGGGCGACTTGAAGCCGACCACCACGCGGCCGCACGGCTCCGTCGGCTCCCACGTCGGCGGAACCACGACGACGGGGCACGTGGCCCGGCTCACGACCCCGGTGACGGTCGCCCCGGTCCAGATGTGCTGGGCGACCGTGAGATGCCGGGCGCCCACGACCAGGAGCCGCGCCTCGCGCGCGAACTCCACGAGCTCGTGAACCCGGCCTCCGGCGAGCGTGTGCGTCACGACGTCGATCTCGGGGACCACCTCATGGGCCAGCTCGGCGGCGCGCTCGACGACCGAGCCCCCGAACGCCTGCAGGGATCCGTCCGGGACCATCAGTAGCGGCCCGACAGGGAGGTAGCCGGGAATCACGTTCACCACGTCCAGTGGGACGCCCGCGCGGTGCGCCTCCCGGGCGGCGTAGCGGACGCCGGCGTAGCCGCGCTCGGAGCCGTCGACACCGACGACCACGTGACCTTCCTGTTCGTCGTGGGCAGTCATCTCGCACCTTCCCTTCCATCCCATCGTGGGCGCCGCGCCCTCCCGGGTCTCGGGCCATCCGTCGTCGGCTGCCGGGACGTTGGCCTCCCGTGCGTCGGGAGCTCACCGGCCCGCGGTCGGGCGCCGCACGAAGGGCCGAGTCGCGGCCACTGCCAGGGCCGGGACCGCGGCCAGACCCACAGCCACGGCGAGGCCGGAGGGGGTCGGCGGGACGATGCTCAACAGGTGCTGGAGCGGGCCGACCGCGAGCGGCACCAGCATCAGGGCCGCAGAGGCGGCCACCGCCACTGTCAACCCCTGGCCCGTCC
>JBAUWD010000259.1:0-1627 GCA_049583575.1 Nocardioides sp. | reverse complement strand
GGGTCCCCGCCCCCGATCGTGCACCAGCGGCCCCCGGTGCACCACGCGCCGCCGCCGCCTCCCCCTCCGGCGCCGTCTTCCGGCTCACACCATGGCTGAGACCTTCCGAGCCCTCGGGACCTACGTGTACGTCGCGACCCGCGACCCACGTGAGCTCGCCGTGGCCCGCCGGCTCACCGAGCGGGTGCTGGCGGAGGTGGACCGCACCTGCAGCCGATTCCGCGACGACTCGGACCTGGTGCGCGCCAACGCCGGGGCCGGTCACTGGGTCGAGGTGGACCCCTTGCTGGTCGCTGCGGTCAGCGTCGCCCTCGACGCGGCCCGGGCCACCGACGGCCTCGTGCATCCCCTCCTGGGCCGGCAGCTCGTCTCGTGGGGCTACGACCGCGACTACGGCGAGCTGGTCGACACCGGCCCCGTCACGCCTCCCCCCGCTCCCGGGCCGCGTTCCTGGGCCAGCCTCGGGCTGGCCGAGGACGCGATCCGGGTGCCGGCCGACACGGCTCTGGACCTGGGCTCCACCGGCAAGGCGTTCGCCGCGGACCTGGTCGTCGCGACCCTGACCGGCGAGCTGGACACGGCCGCGATCGTCAGCGTCGGGGGCGACCTGGCCGTCTCACGGCCGGACGGTGACGCCTGGCCGGTGGCGGTCTCCGGGCAGCCGGACGAACCCGCGGTGATCGTCTGGCTCGAGCGTGGCGGGCTCGCCACGTCCAACACCCAGGTGCGCCGATGGGCGCGCGGCGGTACGTCGTGCCACCACCTGCTCGACCCGCGTACCGGTGCGCCCGCCGACACCACGTGGGAGACCGCGAGCTGTCTCGGCTCGACGGCCGTCGCGGCCAACACCGCCAGCACCGCGTCCATCGTGCTCGGCGCCGACGCTCCGGCCTGGCTGGAGGACCACCGGGTGACGGCCCGGCTGGTCGCGCCCGACGGCACGGTACGGCGTACCGGCGCGTGGCCGGCGGACGAGGAGCGGGCCGCATGAACGCGCTGCTCCACGGCCCCACGCTGTGGTACCTCAACCGCAGCACCGGCCTCGTCCTCCTGCTCCTGCTCACGATCACGACGGTCCTCGGCGTGCTGTCGACCGGGCAGGGCGGCCGGATCGTGCCGCGCTTCGTCGGCCAGGCGCTGCACCGCAACCTGGCCCTGGTGTCGGTCGTCCTCCTCGTGGTCCACGTGACCACCGCGGTCGTCGACACGTTCGTCGACATCCGCTGGTGGCAGGCGGTCGTCCCCTGGGCCGGGTCGACGTACCTGCCGCTCTGGCTGGGGTTCGGCACGCTCTCCCTCGACCTGCTCCTGCTCGTGGTCGTCACGTCACTGGTGCGAGCGCGGATGCGTCACCGCTCCTGGCGGCTCGTGCACCTGCTGGCGTACGGCTCCTGGGGCGTCGCGGTCGCGCACGGTCTCGGCATCGGCACCGACCTGCGGGTGGCCGGGTGGCAGCGGAACGCGGTGTACGCGTCGGTCGCGCTCGTCGCCGGCGTCGCGCTGGTCCGGCTGCTGGGCGCGACCGCACGGATGGCCCTCGGGGAGACGCGATGAGCGCCTCACCGATCGCGATCTGCGAGGACCCGGACGTCCACGAAGGACCGGCACTGCTCTCGCGGCTGGGCGC
>JBAUWD010000258.1:0-2830 GCA_049583575.1 Nocardioides sp. | reverse complement strand
ACGCCCAGCCGGTTGAGCCGGTCGGCGAGGAAGCCCACGGCCTCGTCGTTGCTGAAGTCGGTCTGCCGGACCCACCGCTCCGGCTTGGTGCCGCGCACCCGCCAGGCGCGCAGACCGGAGTCCGTCGCGGGATCGGGGACCTGCTCCACGGTGAAGTCCTCGCCGCCGTCGGCGGAGGGCGGCCGCAGCACGATCCGCTCGGCGGCGGCCGTGGGGCGTGCCGCCCGGGCCGCCCGCACGATCTCGGCCATCGCGAAGGTCAGCTCGCGCAGTCCTTCGCCGGAGGCCGCGCTCACGGCGAACACCTGCAGGCCGCACCCCTCGAGGTCGGCGCGGACCAGGTCGGCCATCTCGCGGCCGTCGGGGACGTCGATCTTGTTGAGTGCGACCAGCCGCGGCCGGTCGTCGAGACCGCCGTACGACGCGAGCTCGTGCTCGATCACGTCGAGGTCGTCCTCGGGGTTGCGTCCCGGCTCGATCGCGACGGTGTCGACCACATGCACGATGGCGGCGCAGCGCTCGACGTGCCGGAGGAACGCATGGCCCAGGCCCCGGCCTTCACCGGCGCCCTCGATCAGTCCCGGCACGTCGGCGACGGTGAACGTCGTCCCGCCGGCCGTGACGACGCCGAGGTTGGGCACCAGGGTCGTGAACGGGTAGTCGGCGATCTTGGGGCGCGCCCGCGAGATCGCGGCGATCAGGCTGGACTTGCCGGCGCTCGGGTAGCCCACGAGCCCGATGTCGGCCACGATCTTGAGCTCGAGGCTGATCTCGAGCTCGTCTCCGGGCTCGCCGAGGAGGGCGAAGCCGGGGGCCTTCCGCTTGGCGCTCGCCAGCGCCGCGTTGCCGAGACCGCCACGGCCGCCCTGTGCGACCACCAGCTCGGTGCCGGGGCCGACCAGGTCGGCGAGCACCTCGCCGCCCACGACGGAGACGACCGTGCCGTCGGGGACCGGGAGCACGAGGTCGCTGCCGTGTGCGCCGTTCTTGTTCCCGCCCGCACCGTGTCCGCCGTGCTCGGCCCGTCGGCGCGCGCTGTGGTGGTAGTCGAGGAGCGTGGTGACGTCGGGGTCGACCCGGAGGATCACCGACCCGCCCGGCCCGCCGTTGCCGCCGTCGGGCCCGCCGAGCGGCTTGAACTTCTCGCGGTGCACGGAGGCGACGCCGTTCCCGCCGCGCCCCGCGGAGACGTGCAGCGTCACCCGGTCGACGAACGACGGCACTGCCATGACTGCTCCTGAAATGGGGGAAGGGCGGCCCCGAGGCCGGGGACGCCCTTCGAGTGGTCCGCGGAGGGTTACTCCGACGGGACGATGTTGATCACCCGACGGCCGCGCCGGGTGCCGAACTCGACGTTGCCCGCGACCAGCGCGAACAGCGTGTCGTCGCCGCCCCGGCCGACGCCGGTGCCCGGGTGGAAGTGGGTGCCGCGCTGGCGGACGATGATCTCGCCCGCACTGACCAGCTGGCCGCCGTACCGCTTCACGCCGAGGCGCTGGGAGTTGGAGTCGCGACCGTTCTTGGTCGAGGCCGCGCCCTTCTTGTGTGCCATGAGTTCAGTCCTGTTCGCTTGCGCTGGTCGAGCTCGTCGAGACCCGAGTCGGCGTCAGCCCTTGATGTCGGTGACCTTGACCTGGGTGTACTTCTGGCGGTGACCCTGGCGCTTCTTGTAGCCGGTCTTGTTCTTGAACTTCTGGATGACGATCTTCGGACCCTTGGTGGCGCCGAGGACCTCGACGGTCACGCCCGCCTTGTCGAGACCGGAGGCCTTCACGGTCTCGCCGTCGACCGTCATGAGCACGGGCAGCGTCAGCGTGTCTCCGACGGCCGCATCGGTCCTGTCGATCTCGATGACGTCGCCCACGGCAACCTTCTGCTGCCTGCTGCCAGCGCGCACGATCGCGTACACCGCGGTCTCCTTCGTAGGTCTGAGCACTCCTGGTCCGCCGGCCCGAGGTCGTCGTCGGACGAGCGGCCGAGCAGAGGGGGCACGCCACAGCGCACCGAGGGTCCATGGTACGACGTACGGCTCGCGCCCCGCAAAACGGCACGGAGACGTCCGCGCCGGCAACCTTTCGCCTCCTGGACTGCATCACATGAGTGGATCGGCGAACGACGCCGGTCCTCGATCCACGGGGGTTCCGCATGTCAAAGTCCAGCAACCGACTTCTCGCCGGCGCCGCCGGTCTCGCCATCGCCGCCGGCGGCCTGGTCTCGGCCCTTCCGGCGCAGGCCGCGACCACGGCTTCGTGCACCAACGGCGACCTGACGGCGTCGTACCACCACTCCGACGACGGCGCCGGTCACAGCTACGGCTGGATCGTGCTGCGCAACACGTCGGGGCACGCCTGTCACACCGGCGGGTACGGCGGCGTCTCCTACGTCGGCGACGGCAACGGCACCCAGATCGGGGCGCCGGCGGTGAGGATCGACGCCTCCGCCGTCCGGTCGTTCGTGCTGGCACCCGGCCAGCGCCTGCGCAGCCCGCTCGACGAGGTGAACGCCCGCAACTTCCCCAAGAAGCGCTGCCACCCCGCCCATGTGGACGGCTTCCGCGTCTACGTGCCCAACGCGACCGCCTCGCAGTACGTCGTGCACCGGCACGTGGGCTGCCGCAACCCGCACGTGAAGCTGATGCGCCAGAAGCCCTACCGGCGTCCCTGACGCACCCGACGCGACCTGACCGGGCTCTCAGCGCTTGCGCGCGCCCTTGCGCTTGACCGGCACGTGCAGGGCAGGGGTCTCGTCGCCGGGATGGCTGGGCGACTCGGGCTCGGCCGCGTCGTCCGTGGCACCCGAGCCGTGCTCGGCGTCGGCGGTGGACCCGGAG
>JBAUWD010000257.1:0-4890 GCA_049583575.1 Nocardioides sp. | reverse complement strand
CTGGCCGACAACGTCGAGATCGTGGTCGGCGACGGCGCCGACCTGACGGTGGTCAGCATCGACGACTGGGCCGACGACGCCGTCCATGTCGGTCACCGGCATGCCAAGGTCGGTCGCGACGCGCGCTTCAAGCACGTGGACGTGACGTTCGGCGGCAGCGTGGTACGCCACGACACCACCGCCGAGTACGCCGGACCCGGCGGCGACGTCGAGATGCTCGGCCTCTACTTCGCCGATGCCGGGCAGCACATCGAGCACCGCCTCTTCGTCGACCACACGGCTCCCAAGACCAAGAGCCACGTGACCTACAAGGGCGCACTGCAGGGCGAGGGTGCCCATACCGTCTGGATCGGCAACGTGCTGATCCGCAAGATCGCCGAAGGCATCGAGACCTACGAGGAGAACCGCAACCTCGTGCTCACGGACGGCTGCCAGGCCGACTCCGTGCCCAACCTCGAGATCGAGACAGGCGAGATCGAGGGTGCCGGCCACGCGTCCGCCACCGGCCGGTTCGACGACGAGCAGCTGTTCTACCTCCGCTCGCGCGGCATCGCCGAGGACGAAGCGCGCCGCCTGGTCGTGCACGGGTTCTTCAACGACCTGATCCGCCGCATCGCCGTACCCGAGCTCGAGGAGCAGCTCGCGGCGACCGTCGAGGCCGAGCTCGCCAAGAACGTCCTGTCACCCCATACGTCCCGGGGAGATGAGTCATGACGTTCGAGCGCGCCTGCTCGTTCGACGAGCTCCGCGAGGACGAGCCGCTGGGCGTGACGGTCGACGACATGGAGATCGCGGTCGCCCGCGCCGGCGACGAGGTCTTCGCGATCCAGGACCTCTGCTCCCATGCCGAGGTCGCCCTCAGCGAGGGAGACGTCGAGGACTGCACGATCGAGTGCTGGCTGCACGGCTCACGCTTCGACCTGCGCACCGGCAAGCCCACCGGGCTGCCGGCCACCGAGCCGGTCGCCACCTTCCCGGTCGACGTCCGCGCCGACGGCGTGTACGTCGACGTCACCTCCAGCCTGAACGGAGTCAAGCCATCATGAGCACGCTCGAGATCAAGGACCTGCACGTCTCGGTGACGACCGACGACGAGGACAAGGAGATCCTCAGAGGCGTCACGCTGACGATCAAGGACGGCGAGACCCACGCCATCATGGGGCCCAACGGCTCCGGCAAGTCCACGCTGGCCTACTCGATCGCCGGCCACCCCAAGTACACCGTCACCTCCGGCTCGGTCACCCTCGACGGGCGCGACGTGCTGGCCATGACCGTCGACGAGCGGGCCCGGGCGGGGCTGTTCCTGGCCATGCAGTACCCCGTGGAGGTGCCCGGCGTGTCGGTGTCCAACTTCCTGCGCACCGCCAAGACCGCGCTGGACGGCCAGGCTCCCCAGCTCCGCACCTGGGTCAAGGACGTCAACGCGGCCCTCGAGCGGCTCAACCTCGACCCGACGTTCGGCACCCGCTCGGTCAACGAGGGCTTCTCCGGTGGGGAGAAGAAGCGTCACGAGATCGCGCAGCTCGAGCTGCTCGACCCCCAGGTCGCGGTGCTCGACGAGACCGACTCGGGGCTCGACATCGACGCGCTCAAGATCGTGGCCGAGGGCGTGAACCGCTTCCGGACGAAGCCGGGCAAGGGCGTCCTGCTGATCACCCACTACACCCGCATCCTGCGCTACATCGAGCCAGACTTCGTCCACGTGTTCGTGGCCGGACGGATCGCCGAGCAGGGCGGCCCCGAGCTGGCCGACGCCCTCGAGGCCGAGGGCTACGACAAGTACGTGAAGGCTGCGGCCGTCTAGCTCATCGATCCACCCGGTCGAGACCAGAGAAGGGAGAGCGTCATGATCGAGGGCCTGCTGCCGGACCTCGAGGTGGTCCGCAAGGACTTCCCGATCCTGTCACGCGCGCTCGCGAACGGGCAGCACCTGGTCTACCTCGACTCGGCGAACACCTCGCAGAAGCCGCAGGTCGTGATCGACACGATGGTCGACCACCTCGAGCGCCACAACGCCAACATCGCCCGCGCGATGCACCAGCTGGGCGCGGAGGCCACGGCGGCGTACGAGCTCGCCCGCGACAAGGTGGCGTCGTTCATCGGTGCGCCGGACCGCGACGAGGTGGTCTTCGCCAAGAACGCCACCGAGGCGCTCAACCTCGTCGCCCACACGCTCGCCTGGCCGGGTGAGCGCCAGGTGGGGCCCGGTGACGAGATCGTGATCACCGAGATGGAGCACCACTCCAACATCGTGCCGTGGCAGCTGCTCTGCGAGCGCACCGGTGCCACGCTGCGATGGTTCGGGATCACCGACGACGGCCGGCTCGACCTGTCCGACGTCGACGACCTCCTCACCGAGCGCACCAGGGTGGTCTCGCTGGTGTGGGTCTCGAACATGCTCGGCACGATCAACCCGATCGCCGAGATCGCACGTCGTGCGCACCAGGTCGGCGCGCTGGTCGTCGTCGACGCCTCGCAGGCGGCGCCGCAGCTGCCGATCGACCTCGCCGCCATGGCCGACGACGAGCGCCCGGACCTGCTGGCGTTCACCGGCCACAAGGTCGTCGGGCCGACGGGGATCGGTGTGCTCTGGGGTCGTCGTACGGTGCTCGACCAGCTGCCACCGTTCCTCGGCGGGGGAGAGATGATCGAGACCGTCTCCATGGAGCGGTCGACCTACGCCCCGGTGCCGCACAAGTTCGAGGCCGGTACGCCGCCTATCGTCGAGGCCGTGGGCCTCGGCGCCGCCGTCGACTACCTCACCGAGCTCGGCCTGGACGCGATCCACGCCCACGAGCAGGCGATCACGGCGTACGCCCTCGAAGGGCTGGCCACGGTCCCCGGCCTGAGCGTGCTCGGGCCGCTCGATGCGACGCAGCGCGGGGGAGCGGTCTCCTTCGAGCTCGCCGGCGTGCACCCGCACGACGTCGCCACCGTGCTCGACACGCGAGGCGTGGCGGTGCGGGCGGGCCACCACTGCGCCAGGCCGGCGCACGCCCGGTTCGGCGTGCAGAGCTCGACCCGGATGTCGTCGTACCTCTACACCTCGCCGGCCGAGATCGACGCGCTCGTAGCGGGCCTGGAATACACCCGCGACTACTTCAAGTTGAGTTGAGAGAGATGTCCACCGAGCTCGACTCCCTGTACCAGGAGATCATCCTGGACCACTACAAGAACCCCCACCACAAGGGTCTTCGCGAGCCCTTCGAGGCGGAGGCCCACCACGTCAACCCGACCTGCGGCGACGAGGTGACGGTGCGCGTCCATCTCGCCGACGGCAAGGTCGAGGACGTGTCGTACGACGCTCTCGGCTGCTCGATCTCGCAGGCCTCGGCCTCGGTGATGACCGACCTGGTGATCGGTCGCCCCGTCGACGAGGCGATGGCGATCCACGAGGAGTTCCTGACCCTGATGCAGGGCAAGGGTCAGGTCGAGCCCGACGAGGACGTCCTCGAGGACGGCATCGCCTTCGCCGGGGTCGCGAGGTTCCCGGCGCGGATCAAGTGCGCCCTCTTGTCGTGGATGGCCTGGAAGGACGCCACGTTGACCGCCCAGGCCTCGCCGGTCGAGCCTGTCGAGACCAAGGAGAACGCGAGATGACCGCCAACCCGATCAACCACGGCGACCTGCCCGACGTACCGGAGGCCTCGGGCACCGCGAGCGGATCGGTGACGACGATCGACGACGTCACCGAGGCGATGAAGGACGTCGTCGACCCCGAGCTCGGCATCAACGTCGTCGACCTCGGCCTCGTGTACGGCGTCCACCTCGACGACGACACCAACGCCGTGATCGACATGACCCTCACCTCCGCGGCCTGCCCGCTGACCGACGTGATCCAGGACCAGACCAACCAGGCCCTCGAGGGCCTCGTCAACGACGTCCTCATCAACTGGGTCTGGATGCCGCCCTGGGGGCCGGACAAGATCACCGACGACGGCCGCGAGCAGCTGCGCGCCCTCGGCTTCAACGTCTGAGCGAGGACGGCCGCGGCGATGCGGTCCCTCAGTCGTTGAGCAGCGGGGTGCCTTCGAACACGCCGAGGTCCTCGCGGTAGAGCTCCAGGCCCACGCCGTTCGGGTCGCGGAGGTAGATGCTGTCGTCGGCTCCCCGGTCGGGTCCGAGGTACTCCACGCCGGCTTCGTCGAGCATCGCCTTGGCGGCGTCGAACTGCTCGCGGTCGATCGACAGGGCGAGGTGCTGGACGGCCCCGATCGTCTCCTCGTACGGCGGGTTGCCGAGCCCCGGGAAGTCGAAGAAGCCGAGCAGGTTGCGGTTGCCGATGTCGAAGAAGAAGTGGCTCGAGCCCGCGTAGTCGCGGTTCTCGACCAGCTCGACCAGCGGGAAGCCCAGGAAGTCCTGGTAGAAGCGGATCGTCTCCTCGACGTCTTGGCACACCAGCGCGAGGTGGTGCACGCCGCGCACCGTGCTGCGCGGCCGCTCGGCCAGAGGGCGGAGGTAGGTCTCGCGCAGCTCGGCACGGTGGGCCCGGATCGCCTCGAGCTCAGCACCTGTGGGTTCGGCCATGAGGGTCTCCTGTCGTTGGTCGTTGAAAAAGAACCTATCCGAGAATCTCGGGGGCGGTCGACGGACCACGGCTGCGACACTGCGACCATGGATCTGGGTGAGCACCTCGCGGGTCTCCGCGAGGCGATGGCTGCCTTCGGGACCCGGGCACAGGCTGCGGGGCTCGATGCTCCGGTGCCGACGACCCCCGACTGGGACGTACGACGACTGGTCGCCCACCAGGGCCTCGTGCACCGCTGGGCCACCGCAACCCTTCTCGGCGAGCGCATCGACGAGGACGCGGTGGAGCACGAGGGACTGAGCGCAGACGAGCCCGTCGGCTGGCTGCGCGAGGGCGCGGCGCGGCTGGTCGCGGTCCTGGAG
>JBAUWD010000256.1:0-1625 GCA_049583575.1 Nocardioides sp. | reverse complement strand
GCGGTGCTCGGGCCGATGCCGGACAGCTCGGTCAGCGTGCCCGCGTCGACACGCTCCGCGACCTCGTCGGCCGGCAGGGGCAGGATCGTGGCCGCGGCGTTGCGGAAGGCCTGCACGCGCCGGGTCTCCTCGCGGCCGCGCTCCATGAGGAACGCGACGCGGCGCAGCGCCGCCACCGGCCCGGCGTCGTACGGCAGCTCCTTCGGCGGTCTCATCCGAGGGCTCCTCCCTCCGAGGTATTTTCCGTCCACACCCGGTGCACGACATTGTGGCTGGTCAGCGGCGGTTCGGCCGACGCGGCTCGCCTCGGCTCCACAGTCCGTACACAGGACCGACCCGGCGCTCCACCGGTTGTCCACAGGCTGCCGGGAAGTTGTCCACAGGGTTGTCCACAGGTGGCGGGACGAACCCGGCGCCACGCGTTGACCCTCTCGCCCGGGTCCTCCTAGCGTGGCCGCAGACGGGGCCCCAGGCGGCCGGACGACGTCGGCAAGGGGAAGGCGGACGGCGTCAGGCACCTGGGTCCCCGTCTTGCCACACCGGGATCCCCCGCCCGGTGGCGGTGCTCAACGACCGGTGGAGCTCGGGACACGCCGCTCGCGGGCCGCGGGCATCCCCTCCTGCAGGTCGTCTGTCGCGAGCGTGACGGGCTGGGCCTGCGCCCCCATCGCAGGGCCCAGCCCAGGTCTCGCGCAGCCCGTCGCGGGGCCCGGCCACGATCGGGGTCGCTGAGCGTGGAAAAACGTGGATTCACGCTCACGGTGTGCCGAGTACCTCCGGCGCCCACCGTGCCGTAGGGTCGAGGGGACCGAGTGGCCACGTCACCTGGTCCCGGCGGGCTTCCCCTCCCATCCCCGTCGCGACGACCGAGAACGAACAAGCAAGGAGGCCGTCATGGCGGAGACCTGGAGCGGCGAGTTCTACTGCGTGAAGTGCAAGGAGAAGCGTGAGGCCGAGGGCGAGGTCCGTGTGAACGACAAGGGCACCCGCATGGCGAAGGGTGTGTGCCCCGTCTGCGGCACCAACCTGAACCGCATCCTCGGCAAGGCCTGAGCCGCAGGGCCCCGAGACGTACCGACCCCCGGACCGACGTCCGGGGGTCGGGTCATGTCCGGGTACCTCATGTCCCGGCATCTCCGGTGGGCACCTGTGGATGACGAACCCGCCGGGTGCCCCGCCTGTGCCACCGTGCCCGGATGGGGTCATCGGGCTGGGCCGCGCTGGCGCGGCCGGTGCTGCGGCCGGGACTGCACGTCGTACGCCGCGACGACGCGCACCTGCAGGTGGGACTCGACCCGCCCGACCGGCTGGTCCTACGTGACCGACCGGGGCTGTACGAAGCACTCACCGGCCGCCGGCGCACTCCGCGCGAAGAGGTCCGCGAGGTGCTCGACCGGCTGGTCGCGGACGGCTGGATCGTCGAGGCCGGCGACGCCGTCTGTGCCGCCCGGACCGCGGCCGCGCGACGTCCTCCGCTCACGCTGGTGGCCGATCCCCTGCTCACCGCGGAGCTGACCCGGGCCTGCGCCACCGTCGGCCTGCGGCTCGCCGAAGCCGCCGACACCCGGCTGGTCGCCACCGTGGGTGAGCCCCGGCGCGGGGTGTCCGACCGGCTCGTCCGCGAC
>JBAUWD010000255.1:0-2193 GCA_049583575.1 Nocardioides sp. | reverse complement strand
CCTCGCGGGTGAGCGCGTCCTCGGCCAGCTGGCCGGGGTCCTCGGAGCGCCCGGCGTCGGCGACCACGCGGGCCAGCGCCCGGATCACGTCGAGCTTGTCGCTGCCGAGATCCGCGTCGAGGCGCACGAGTGAGGGAGTGATGAGGTCGGTCATGGTCACCCTCCTGGGGTGAAGGAGAGGCGGACGACCTGAGCCAGCTCGGGTCGCACCTGCCGGGGGTGGGGGATCGTCGTACCGGGAAGGCCCGCGGCGGCGCTGCCGTAGGCGACTGCGAGAGCGAGTCGTTGGTCGGGGGTGCGGCCGGTGACGTCCCCGAGGAGATAGCCGAAGAGGCTGGAGTCGCCCGCTCCCACCGTGCTGACCACGGTGGTGGGCGGCGGCGTGGCGTGCCACGCGCCGGAGGCGGTCACCAGGACCGCACCGTGCGGACCCAGCGTGACCAGCACGCCCTCCACCCCGCGCGCGATCAGGCCGTGCGCGGCCTCGGCCGCGGCGAGCGGGTCGGACTCGAGCTCGTCGCCACGGTGGCCCGTGAACGACGCGAGCTCCTCGCCGTTCGGCTTCATGAGGTGGGGGGCGCTGCCGGGGAGGGCGTCGACGAGCGCCTGGAGAGGTGCGTCACTGGTGTCGACGGCGACCCGGGCCCCGGCGGCGCGCAGGTCGGTGACCAGCTCGGCGTACCACTGCGGCGGTGCCCCGGGCGGCAGCGAGCCGGCGAGCACGATCCAGTCGGCGTCGTCGGCGCGGCGTACCAGGGCGGAGGTCAGCTCCTCGAGCAACCGGGGCGTGGCCAGGGGTCCGGGGCTGTTGAGCTTGGTGGTCGTGCCGTCCGGCTCGGTGATCGTGATGTTGACCCGCAGGTCGCCCTCGTGGGCCACCGGGCGGCAGTCGATGCCGGCCGCCAGCAGCTCCAGGACGAAGGGGTCCTCCTTCGGTGCCGGCAGCACCGCGATGGAGGGGATGTCGGCGGCCACGCAGGCGCGCGAGATGTTGACGCCCTTGCCGCCCGCCTGGGAGATGACCGACTCGGCCCGCTGGACCGCGCCGCGCTCGAGAGGTGCCGAGAGGTTGACGGTGCGGTCGTGGCTCGGGTTGGCCGTGAGGGTGACGATCATCGCCCGTCCGATCGGGTGCTCATGCGACCACCACCTCGACTCCCGCCTTCGCCAGCGCCCGGCGCTCGGTGACCGACGCCTCGGCGTCGGTGACGAGCACGTCCACCTCGGTGGCGGAGGCGAAGCGCACGGCGGTCTCGATGCCGAACTTCGAGGCGTCGGCGAGCACCACGACCTGCCGGCCGCTGGCGACGAGGGCACGCTTGACCGCCGCCTCGTCGGGGTCGGGAGTGGTGAGCCCGTGTGCGGCGGTGATCCCGTTGGTGCCCACGAACGCCACGTCCACGCGCAGGTGCGACAGGGCCTCCACGGTCTCGGCGCCCACCGCGGCCTGGGTCGTGCGTCGTACCCGCCCCGGCAGCAGGCGCAGGTCGATGTGACGCAGGCCGGCCAGCCGCGCGGCGATCGGGACGGCGTGGGTCACCACCGTGAGCTCGAGCTCCGGGGGGAACAGGGTCGCGAGCCGCACCGTCGTCGACCCGGCATCGAGCAGCACGGTGCCGCCCTCGGTGGGCAGACGCTCCACCGCAGCGCGGGCGATGCGCTCCTTGATCTCCGTGTTCACCTGGTCGCGCTCGCGGATGCCCGACTCGATGAGGGACAGGGAGCTGGGAGGGACGACCCCGCCGTGCACGCGCCGGACGAGTCCCATCCGCTCGAGCGAGGACAGGTCGCGCCGCACGGTCTCGGTGGTGACGTCGTACTCTCGGGCGAGCTGGTTCACCGACATCCGGCCACGCTGGTTGACCAGCCGCGCGATCGCCTGCTGGCGCTCCTCGGCGTACATGGTCAACGCGCTCTCCTCCCATCTGTGTATGTGTGGTTTTACGCCCGAACGTGTTGACTTGTCAAGGGGGCTCGGGAGTAGCGTGTCGCCATGAGTGACGTCTCGTCCACCGGCACGCTGCACGGCACCCCGGTCGTCCCCGGTGTCGCGTTCGGCCCGGCGCTCGTGGTCCGCGGCGAGGTCTCCGCCGACGCGATCGCGCGCTTCGACGGCTCCGGTCTCGGCGAGGAGGAGGCGCTCGCCTCGTACGACGAGGCGGCCGAGGCGGTCGCCGACGGCTTCGCCCGGCG
>JBAUWD010000254.1:0-1603 GCA_049583575.1 Nocardioides sp. | reverse complement strand
ACTTCGTCCAGCTGGCTCGTGACGTCGCACCGGAGGCGGCCCGCGTGCACTGCGCCCCGAGTCGCGAGGGCGACGGGGGCGACGGCGTCCTCGTGCTCGTCGTACCCAACGTCGCCGGAGACCAGGTCGGACGGATCCCCCGGGCGGACCTGGTGCCCGAGGAGGACATGCTCCGGCGCATCGCCGAGGCGCTGGACGCCTGCCGGCTGGTCGGGACCCGGGTCCTGGTCGCTCCGCCGAGCTACTCGGGGCTCACCGTCGTCGCGGACGTGCACGCACGCGAGCGGTACGACGCCGACGCCGTGCACGACGACGTCCTGCGTGCTCTCTACGGTCTGCTCGACCCGCTCACCGGCGGCCCGGACGGCACCGGCTGGCCGTTCGGGCGCTCCGTGCAGGCCCACGAGGTGCACGCGGCACTGGCCCGGATCCCCGGCGTCGACATGGCCCAGGAGGTGTCCGTGACCCTGTTCCCCGCCGACGCCGACACCGGCCAGCGGGAGCGCCCCGTGCAGCGCCTGGACCTCCCGCCCGCGGGGCTGGTCTTCTCCTACGAGCACCAGGTCCGGGTGAGCTGATGCGCGGGCACGTGGCGGCGCTGGCCAGCCCGCACCCGCTCGCCCGGCTGCTGCCGGGCCTGTACCAGGACCAGGCGTTCGTGGAGCACTTCTGCGCGGCACTCGACGAGGTGCTGGCACCGGTGGTGTCCAGCCTCGACAACTGGCCGGCGTACCTCGACGTCGCGACCACCCCCGAGGACCTCCTGCCGTGGCTCGCTGCGTGGACCGGCATGACCGTCGACCCCGGCCAGTCCCGTGACCGGCAGCGGCGCCTCCTCCGTCAGGCCGTGGCCCTCCACGGGAGCCAGGGGACGCGGCGCGGGATCGAGATGGCCGTCGAGGCCGTCTTCGGGTTGCGTGCACAGGTGCAGGAGACCGGAGCCGCGACCTGGTCGATGGAGGCCGACAGCGCACTCCCCGGGGCGCCCCAGCAGGCGTTCGTGCTGCAGGTCTTCGCGCCCGACGGCGAGACCGTCGACGAGGAGCGCCTGGACCTCGTGGTGGACGGCCTCAAGCCCGCACACGTGGTGCACCGGGTCGAGGTCGTGCGCGGCTGAGCCCGCCTTCGGGGCGTCACGGAGCGGTGAGCTCGGCCGAGACCAGCGTGTGCTCCCTCCGGGTGGCGGCGGCCGAGCCGAGATCGCCCATCAGCTCCTGGGTCTCGGCGAGGAGCGCCCACGCCGAGTCGCGCAGCGGGTCGAGGACGGTCGCCCGCTGCGCGAGGGGCAGCGCCTCGGCCGGAGGCCGGTGCAGGAGGCTGAGGTGCGCGGCGGAGTACGCCGCGTTCGCGGCCACCACCCGCAGCCGTTCGCGCTCCGCGACCACCCACTCGGCCGGGCCGACCTCGCCCAGCAGCTCGTCCTGGTACACGTCGAGGGCCGTGAGGTACGCCTCGAGCGCCTCTCGCTCGTCTCCCAGGGCCAGGCTGCGTGCGGCCGCGCGCACGGCGGAGTCGAACTCGGCGACATCGAGCGCGGCGCCCTCGAGGCACAGGCTGTAGGCGGAGCCGCGACGCCGCAGGACGTTGTCTCCCAGCCCGGCGC
>JBAUWD010000253.1:0-1893 GCA_049583575.1 Nocardioides sp. | reverse complement strand
GACCTGACGGGCCGCCTCGTCGGGCGACCGGCTCCCGGTGATCGGGTGGAGCTCGGCGAGCGACCCGAGTGCCTCCGCGACCCCCGTCAGCGGTCGCAGGCCGGTGTCGGACTCCCAGACGAGGGCGAGGTCGGTGAGGTGGCGGAGCCCGGCCTCGACAGCGGACGGCTCGGCGTCGAGGATGTGGACCAGAGCGGCCTCGGTGGTTTGACCCGACGCCACGAGGGCATCTAGGACGGAGAGCTCGAGACGCGTGAGCAGGTCGAGGGCACGGTTCAGCGACGAGCGGGTGCCTGCCCGCGACGCGAGCTGGGCGCAGTCGGCGGGGGCAGGAGTGGAGAGATCGGGTCGTTCCCTGAGCAGGCCGGTGAGCCGGTCGTCCGGCCAGCTCCGGAGCTGGTCGGCGAGCGAGCGGTGCCCCGTGCCCGTGGCGGAGCCGGAGACGGACGAGGTGGCCATCGTTCCCACGCTACTGGCCTGCCCCAGCTCCGGGTCGGGTCCCGCCCGATGAGCGACCAGCCGGACGACGACCGTCGCGCCGACCGCGACCCCGCCGAGAGCGCCCAGGCCGGGGTCGGGGTCGACCAGGTGGAGCTGCACTACGGCGCCGCCACCGACGTGGGGCTCGTGCGCGAGGTCAACGAGGACTCCTACCTCGCCGACCCGCCCGTCTTCGTGGTCGCCGACGGCATGGGCGGTCACGACGGCGGCGACGTCGCGAGCCGGATCGTCGTCGAGGAGTTCGCGCGCCTCGCCGACGTGGGCTACGACGCCCGCCGCGGCCCCCACGTCGTGACCGCGACCCTGCGCCAGTGCCAGCGGCGGCTCGACCAGTACGCCGACCATCATCGGGGCAGTGACGGCACGCGCTGGCACGGCGGGACCACGGCGGTGGTGGCCCTGCTCATGGAGGAGGACGACGGACCGCGGTGGCTGCTGGCCAACCTCGGCGACTCACGGATCTACCGCTTCGCCCACGGCGCGCTGGTCCGGGTGAGCGTCGACCACAGCGTGGTCCAGGAGCTGGTCGACGCGGGCGCGATCACCGAGGAGGACGCCGCCGTCCACCCCGAGCGTCATGTCATCACGCGGGCGCTCGGCGGCCCCGAGCCCGTCGATCCCGACTTCTTCGTGCTGCCGCTGGCCGAGGCGGAGCGGGTCCTGCTCTGCTCCGACGGCATCACCGGGATGATCGGTGACGAGGAGATCGCGGCGCTGCTCGCCGACAACGCCGACCCGCGCGACGCGGCCGAGCGCCTCGTGTCGGCGGCACTGGCGGCCGGGGGCGTCGACAACGCCACGGCGGTGGTCGTCGATGTGATGGGATTGGTCAGCGACCGCACCTACGACTCCGAGCGCCAGCGGGAGTCCTCGCACGAGAAGCTGGGGGCCCTGCCGTGACCTCGACCGTGAGCCGCACGATCACGCCCGGAGCGTGGTACGGCGTGCTGGGCGACGTCGTCGTCGTGCTCCTGCCCCCGGCGGCGAAGGCGCGGGTCGCCGCCCTGTGGGAGACCGTCGACGCGGGAGCCGGGTTCGACGAGGTGCTCGACGCGCTGATCAGCGGCGGGCTCCGGGAGCTGCCGGGGTTCGTCCTCGTCAGCTCCGACGCCGGTGACGTCAAGGTCGTGATCCGCGGCACCGGCGAGGCCGAGCTGACCACCGCCGACGGGCCGGTCTCGGTCTCGGGCGCGGCGGACACGACGTGGGTCGAGCGTCATGTCTTAGGGGTCACCGCGTTGCGGCTCCACGTCGCCGACGGTGAGGGCGCGCCGTACACCCTCGGGTCGGGCCTGGTCCGGGTCGCGGCCGTGGACCAGCCGGCCGTCGTCGCCGAGCCCGAGCCCCCGGCTGCCGAGCGGGTGCCGTCCCACCTGGGCGACCCGCCGGTGG
>JBAUWD010000252.1:0-2250 GCA_049583575.1 Nocardioides sp. | reverse complement strand
GCGCCCAGGCCGTGCGCGACCCCGAGCCAGATCGCGACCAGGGCGTGTGCGAGCGCCGCGAAGAGACGCAGGACCGGCCCGCGACCGGAGCGGACGCGACGCGGCGCGCGCCGTCGTGAGGGCGTGCGAGAGCGCTTCTTCGTCGTACTCCGGGAGCGCGAGGTCGAGGAGCCACGACCTCGGGAGGACGCAGCTCTGCTTCGCGAACCCGGCGGGGAAGACGTACGGGTCGCCATGGTGAGGAATCTAGGCCAACGTCACTCCAGTCACACGGACCACACGCCGCACGGCGCCACGCGTGTCAGCCCCGGCTCAGCGCCGCTCGAGGAGACCGCGGAGATAGGCGGCCTGGCCGACGTGCTGGTTGACCTCGTTCACCACGCTCACCAGACGCACGCCGAGGGTCACCGGCGGGTCCCAGCGGGTGTCGACGACCCGCTCGAGGTCGTCTGGCTGCAGGTTCGCGAGGTAGGAGGCGGTGCGCTCCCCCACGGTCGCGAGGTAGCCGGCCAGCAGGTCGGCGCCGACCCGGACCTGCGCCACCTGCTCGGGCGAGTGGCCGTAGCCGTGCTCACCCACCGCGAGCGGCAGCCCGAAGCGATCGGCCCACCCCTCGGCGGTCCACGCCTGCTCGGTGCCCGCCGCGTCACACACATGGTCGTCCTCGATGCGGGTGAGGTGCCAGATCAGCCAGGCGACGGAGTTGGCACCGTTGTCGGGGCGCCAGGCCAGGTCGTCGACCGACAGTCCGTCGAGGATGGGCGGCACCTCCTCGTGGGCGCGGCCGAGGGAGTCGATCAAGAGCTCGCTCACATTCATGGACCCACTGTTGCACCCGGCGCCGACAGGCCTGCCATGCTGCGCGCGTGACCGGCGTGCAGCTCGTATGGCTCCTTCCGCTCGCCTGCGCGCTCGTCGACTGGGACGCCGTACGGCGCGGCGACCGGCGTACCGAGCGGTGGGCCAAGCCGGCGACCCTCGTCGCCCTGATCGTCGCCGCGGTCGTGCTGGGTGCCACGGACTCCGCGGCCGGAGGCTGGCTGCTGGTCGCTCTGGCCTTCGGGCTGGCCGGCGACGTCGCCCTGCTCGAGAGGTCCGACGGCAGGTTCCGCCTCGGGCTGGCTGCGTTCCTGGTCGGCCACGTCGCGTTCGTGCTGAGCTTCGTCCGCCTGGGTCTCGACCCGCAGGGCTGGACCTACCTCTCCCTGCTGGTCCTCGGCGCCTGTCTGCTGGCCACCCGGCAGGTCGCGGCATCGACGTACCTCCGCGGCGGGCTGGCGCTCGCGGGACCGGTGGCGGTGTACACGGTGGTGATCGGCGCGATGGTGATCTACGCGTTCACCACCGGCGTCACGCTGATCGCCGTCGGTGCCACCGTCTTCGCGGTCAGCGACACGGTGCTGGCGCGGGACCGGTTCGTGCGGCCGTGGGACCGGGCGCAGCTGGTGGTGATGGTGACCTACCACGTCGGCCAGGCCCTCATCGTCGCTGGTGTCCTCGCCACGACCTGAGCCCCCGCTGCTCCGGTCCGGGCAGCCGGCCACGGACGCTCGCTCCCCCGGGTGGGCGTGCCTGCGCGAGGATGTCGGTCGTGATCGACAGCCGTTCCTCCTTCCTCTCCGCCGCCGACTCCTACGTCGGGCAGGTGGCCCGGATCCCGCTCGACGGTCTGGCGGGCCCCGGGCTCGGAGAGTGGGACCTGCGCTCGCTCGTCGGCCATGCCTCGCGTTCGCTGGTGACCGTCGAGACCTATCTGGACCAGCCGGCCCCGGAGGCGGTGGTCCGCGACGCCGCCGACTACTACGCGCGGATCGCCGCCCGTGGGGCCGCCACGGGCACCGCCGTCGTGGAGCGAGGTCGCCTGGCCGGGACGGCGCTCGGCGACGACCCGGCCTCGTTCGTCCGAGACCTGGCCGCGCGCGTGCGGGGGAGGCTCGTCCGGTACGACTCGTCGTACGTGCTCACCACGATCGCGGGTGGCATGACCCTGGGCGAGTACCTCCGCACCCGCACGTTCGAGCTCGTCGTGCACGGCCTCGACATCGCCGCCGCGTCCGGCGTCGTCGCCGAGTACGACGCGGAGGCGCTCGCCGATGCGGCGACGCTCGCTGCCGAGGTCGCCGTCCGGACCGGGAGAGGACCCGAGGTGCTCCTCGCCCTCACCGGCCGCGCCGCCCTGCCGGCGGCCTTCTCCGTGGTCTGAGGTTGCTCCCAGTCCGAGCCGGCCGGATCCCGCCTCGCGAGCACGCT
>JBAUWD010000251.1:0-2721 GCA_049583575.1 Nocardioides sp. | reverse complement strand
GGACAGCTCGTTCCGGCCGTGGTCGTCGAGGTCGAGCCCGGCCCACACCACGCGCGCTCGAGCCGCGTTCGGGAAGGCCCCGCCCCCGGCGATCGCCGCCGCGAAGGCGGTACGACGCGCGGCGGCGCGGGCGAGCCGCGTCACGAGATCGTCCAGCGCCCGGTCGGGAACCTCCGCCAGGAACGCCAGCGTGACGTGGAACTGGTCGGCAGCGGCCCACCGGAAGCCAGCCGCGGCGCGTCGTACGTCCAGGAACTCGTCCAGGTGCTCGACGGCATCACTCGGCGGCCGCAGGGCGACGAACATCCGCATCTCAGACGTGTGCGCCGACGAGACTTCCGACGAAGTAGGTGACGACCATCGCCAGGAGTCCGCCCGCGACGTTGCGGACGACCGCCCGTCCGCGTGGGCTGAAGCCCAGCCTGGCCTGCACGAACCCGGCGACCGCCAGCGCGATGGCGACGGTGACGACCGTCGCCCAGACTCGGACGGACAGCGGGCTCAACGTGATCACCAGGAGCGGCAGCAGGGCGCCGACCGTGAATGCGACCATCGACGCGAACGCGGCGTGCCAGGCGTTGGTGAGCTTGTCCGGGTCGATCCCGAACTCGATGTCGGCGTGCGCCGCGAGCGCGTTGTGCTCGGTCAGCTCCTGGGCGACCTTCTTCGCGGTCTCGCGACTCAGTCCCTTGCGCTCGTACATCTTGGCCAGCTCGCGCTGCTCGGTCTCGGGCATCTTCTCGAGCTCCTCGGCCTCCAGCGCGAGCATGGCCTGCTCGGAGTCGCGCTGGGCGTTGACCGAGACGTACTCGCCCGCGGCCATGCTCAGGGCCCCGGCCACCAGGCCGGCGACGCCGGCGACGAAGACGGGAGAACGCTCGGACGTCGCTCCGGCGACGCCCATCACGATGCCGGCCACCGAGACGATGCCGTCGTTCGCGCCGAGCACACCGGCCCGCAGCCAGTTCAGCCGGTTGCCGACGTCGTCGCCGATGTCCTCGTGCCAGTGCTGGGGATCCTCGTCGGTCCCGATCTCCATGCTCACCGCTCGATCCTCCCCATCCCCGGTTCGGGTCGCAAGCCAGGGAAGCCTGCGCTACCCGCGGGGGTCCCTGGCCGGCTCACTCCCCGGGCTCGGAGACGGCCGCATCGACAGAGTCGAGGATGCGGGACAGTGCGCGACCGTCCGTCTCTGCGTCGAAATGGAACGCCGACTCGAACGACCTTCGGGAGAAGACACCAGGAGGAGCCGGGATGTCGGGCCGACAGGACACGGCGTCGAGAGTGTGCCCTCGGACGGATGAGATGAGGTACTCGTTCGACGGGGTGTAGCCGGCCGACCGGATCAGCACGACCCGCTTCGGTGTCGACGCGAACATGAGGCTGAACATGCCGCTGCCGGCGAACCCGCCGACCACGGCGGCGGCACGGACGAGGGCGACCTGGTCGGGCAGCTCCAGCAGCTCGGGTCGTACGACGACGAAGCCGCGGTCGCGGAACAGCCGCTCGACCTCCGGTGTCTCGTGGCACCAGCGGTTGGACCCCGGCGGGCGCGTGACGAACACGCGCGGGCCGTCCGGCGTCATCGTGGATCGGCGTTCGAGGGCAGCGCCGATGCGGTCCCAGGTGTCGGCGATGCCGGGGTGGACGTAGTCGGGCATGGAGAACATCGGGGTGACGCCGATGAGCCGTTCGACGACGACGGGGCTCGCGATGCTGACGACGTCCGCCCGCGAGATCCCGAAGGCCTCGAAGAACTCGAGCTCCCACTCCGTCTGCCCCTCGCGGTCGGCCGTCCGCGAGACGAGCAGCCGCAGACCCGGGTCGGCGGCCTTGGCAGCCGGCCAGGCCCAGAGCCGGGACAGCTGCTCAGTGGTGACGTGGCCGAAGTGATGTCGGAGCTCACCGTCGAGGTAGTAGTACGACCCCTCCAGGCGCGTCGAGGGGACCGGTACGTCGTCGACGAACCAGCGCGTGACCCGGGTCAGCTTGCGGTTCGTCAGTCGCGGGTAGCGTCCGTGCCGGTAGGTCTCGGGCAGGACGAGGTTGCCCAGCACCGCGACCTGGCCGGGCTGGCACACGACGTCCCGGTACTCCCGCACCGACAGTCCGGGCACCGCGAAGGCCTCCGGCTCCCGGACCGGGTCGCGGGTGTAGTTCCCCGGGACTGCCCGGCTGACGAACTGCATGGGCTCCCGGCGCTCCAGCAGGCGGATGGACGGGCCGGCGCGGAGCGCGGCGACGGCGTTCGCGCGCTCGTCGCGGAGCACGGCGAGCGCAGCCGTCTCGTTGGTCAGCACGAGATGGCGCGGTCCGATCTCGATCCGGCGCAGCGAGTCGGCCCAGTTCGCATCGGCCGCCTGGGGGGCACGGAGAGGCATCCTCCCCTTGCCGCGGAGGTGCGTGAGACGCACGACGTAGGGCCAGAACTCGTCGTCCGGTACGGCGTTGCGGCCCGACCCGGCCACCGGGTGGTCGAGGACCACGAGGTGCCCACCCGGGCGCAGGTGCAGGAACCCGTTCCGGAACAGGGCCCGGGAGCTCACGCCGCCCCTGGTGGCGTCCAGCAGCAGGTCGAAGCGGCCGTACGCCGCGAGCGTCGCGTGCAGCTTCGGCGGCCGCATTCGGCCCTTGAGCCGGTGGACGCGTGCCTGTGGCCACCTCCGCGCCAGTCGCTCGGCCACGCGCGCCGCCCGGCGTCCCCCGAAGACCCCCACCACC